>JAHEIN010000103.1 GCA_024639335.1 bacterium
CTCGCACTGGGTGCCCTGTTGGGCTCGATGTTTCCACTGGTGGGCGTGTTGGCGGCGTCCGAGTGGCGGTTCGACCTCGGGTATGCACATGCGACTCAACCGATCCTGTATCTCGTCGATACCGCTCCGCTCGTGTTGGGGACCCTCGGGCTGATCATCGGTCGCATCTACGGCCGGTTGCGTGTCACCCGCCTCGAGATCGAGGAGACCGTAGAGCAGCGAACTGCCGACCTCGCTCGAGCATTGTCAGATCTTCAGCATGCACAGGGCCAACTTCTTCAAGCCCAGAAGCTGGAGGCGATCGGCAGCCTGGCCGCAGGGGTCGCACACGAGATCAACACTCCGATCCAGTACGTGGGTGACAACGCCCGCTTCCTCGCCGAGTCCTTTGGGGAACTCACTGTGTTCCACACAGCCGCGATCGAGCTGGCCGACCTCGCGAAGCAGAAGAGCTTGTGCCCCGAGGCCACCGCTGAATTCGATCGGGCACTCGAAGAGGTCGACCTCGAGTATCTCAAGGAGGAGCTGCCCGCCGCTGCGCAGCAGGCCCTGGAGGGAGTCGGTCGGGTCTCGGAGATCGTTCGAGCACTCAAGGACTTCTCGCATCCCGGCTCGGAATCGAAGTCGCCGGTGGACGTCAACAAGTCGGTTCAGGACACGGTCGCTGTCTCTCGGAACGAATGGAAATACTGCGCCGATCTCGAATCGGCTCTCGATGAGAGCATTCCGCTGGTCGACGGCTTCGCGGGTCCGCTCAACCAGGCACTGCTCATCATCATCGTCAATGCTGCGCAGGCGCTCGAGGAGCGGCTCGACTCTGGAGAGAAAGGCACCATCCGAATCGAAACCGCCCTCGAGGGCGACGATGTGGTCGTATCGGTCGAAGACGACGCCGGCGGTATTCCAGACGAGATCCAGACCAGGATCTTCGAGCCCTTCTTCACGACGAAGGAGGTGGGCAAGGGTTCCGGACAGGGTCTCGCGATTGCCCGATCCGTCCTCGTAGAACAGCACGGTGGAGACCTCACGTTCGAGGTGCGTCCCGGGGTCGGTACCACCTTCTTCCTCCGAATCCCGATCGGTGAGAGCTCATGAGCCGTCGGATCCTCTTCGTCGACGACGAGCAGGCCATCCTGTCTGGCTTGCGCAGGTCGCTGCGGAGTATGCGCAACGAATGGGAGATGACATTCGCGCAGAGCGGCGAAGAAGCCGCTGCGCACCTGGAGGACTCGGACTTCGACGTCATCGTCACCGACATGCGGATGCCGGGGATGGACGGTGTCGAACTCCTGACCCGAGTCAAGCGGGATCAACCGCAGATCGTTCGGATCGTGCTCTCGGGCCACACCGACCGCGCAAGCATCATGAAGGCGACCGGTGTCGCCCACCAATACCTCGCAAAGCCGACCGACGCCGATGAGCTGGTCGGAGCCATCAAGCGCACAGGGAGGCTCGAGCACTTGCTGGCCGAGCGTCGGGTCATCGAAGCAGCGGGCGGATTGGGCGCGCTTCCGCCGATGCCTGCGCTGTACGGCGAGGTGGCGGCCGAGCTCGGATCCGACGATCCGTCGCTGAACAAGGTCGCCCGTATCGTTGCGCGCGATCCCGGGATGGCGGCGAAAGTGGTTCAGATCGTCAACAGCAGCTTCTTCGGGATGCGGACTCGTGTCACCAGCCCCGAACAGGCCGTGACGATGCTTGGGATCGACACCGTCGTCGGGCTGATCGTGTCGGATCCGTTCCAAGAACCCACCACACCCGGCGGTGAGGACTCCCGTTGGCTCGCCGGTCTGGCCACAGGCACCCTCGCTCGAGAGATCGCCAAGTTGGAAGGCCTGGACAAGCAGGCGATCGACGACGCCTACCTCGCCGGGCTGCTCCATGACTGCGGTCGCACGATCATGGCCCTCCGCTTCCCGAGTGATCTGGATGCGGTCGAAGCCGAGCCGCAGACCGGTTCCGTACTCGAGTCCGAACGGGCGATCTTCGGTGCCAGTCACCCCGAGATCGGAGCCCTCATCCTCGGGGTGTGGGGCCTTCCGTCGACCGTGCTCGAGGCTGTGGCGTTCCATCACCATCCGGGCGAGAGTGGCGGCTCTTCCTTTGGCCCGCTGACGGCGGTCCATGCCGCGTCGGCGATCGTCTCGAGCGAATTCGGTGACCACCCGACCCTGATCGACGAGGCGCACCTCGAGGCCGTCGGCAAATTCGACCACCTCGGAGCCTGGCAGGCGGCATACGAGCCGCCAGAGGAGCTCACCGCATGAAACCGAAGATCCTGCTCGTCGATGACGAACCGAGAGTCTTGGACGGGTATCGCCGAAACCTTCGCAAGCGATACGACATATCGACTGCTCCCGATGCCACGACCGGCCTGCAGGTGATCGCCGATGAGGGGCCTTTCGCCGTTGTCGTGTCCGACTTTCGAATGCCCGGCATGGACGGCATACGGTTCCTCGGCGAAGTGCACGACCGGTGGCCGGACATCACCCGGGTGATGCTCACCGGGCAGGCAGATCTCGAAGCGTCGATCGCAGCGGTGAACCTCGGTCGCGTCTACCGGTTCCTCACGAAACCATGTGACCCGGACACGCTCGCCGTCACGCTCGACGACGGCATCGAGCACTACCGGCTCATCCGGGCCGAGAAGGAACTCCTCGAGGGGACGCTCCAGGGCACGATCTCGATGGCTACGGATGTCATGGGCATGGTCGACCCCGACGGGCATGCCCATTCATCGCGGATTCGAGACACCGTCGTCGGAACGGTCAGGGCCCTCGAGCTGCCGGTGACCTGGGAGTTCGAGGTCGCCGCTCGACTGAGCCAAATCGGAACGATCACGCTTCCGGGACCGACCGTCGAGAAGCTCCGGGCCGGGGTGATGTTGAGCGAGGAAGACCAGAGGATGATCAGGCGTCACCCCGAAGCCGCCTTCAACTTGATCGAGCGGATCCCCCGCCTGGAGCGGGCTGCCGCCATGATCCGCGGGCACCTCGAGCCGAGTGACTCCGCCCCTGAAGATCTCTCACTGGGAACCGATGAAGACGTGATCGCGCTCGGGTCACTCTTGCTGAACCTGGCGGTGGAATACGACCGCCACATCCAGCGCGGAGCCAGCCCTGGAATTGCTTTCGGCGAGCTCCGACGGCGCACGTCGCCACCGGTGATCATGCAAGTCCTCGACGCAATGGAATCACTCCATTCGGTCGATGAGGTCTGGGCGATAGAGGAGCACGGTCTCGAGACGCTGATGGCCGGGATGATCACTGCCCAGGACATCCGGTCGGAGACCGGCTCGCTGTTGATGCCCGAAGGCAGGTCGATCACAGCCCCGATGATCGAGCGGCTTCGGGTGTTCGCCGCCGGTGACGGCGTTGTCCACCCGATCGCGGTCAAGGTCGCCCGCCGAGACGGGCGCGCCGTCGTCACGTAGCGACTCGCCACGCTTCGAGAGCTTCGAGGATGGAAGCACCTGCGACACTGACTCGGCTCGCCATACTTGTCCGGGTGCAGCGTTCGCAGTTCACACCCATCGCCATCCTCATCTTGGCAGTGTCGCTGTTCTCCGGCATGCCCGGTGCACAAGCCGAGGCGGCGCTCGCCGGACGCGTCCTCGATCTCGACGGCAATCCCTTGGACGGGGCCGTGGTTCGAGGTGGCGAGATCACCGCGACGACCGACGGCGAGGGTCGCTTCGACCTCGGTGCGTTTCCAGCCGGTGCTTTGACGATTCAGCGGCCGGCGTACCAGTCCACAACGGTGGGATGGGACGGTACCACCGGCTTCACCTTCCGTCTCGCCCCGCGCATCGTGCGCGCCCTCCATGTGGCGGGATGGGTGGCCGCCTCCGAAGCCGGATGGGCCGAGATGTTGGGTCTGGCGCAGAGTTCGGCGGTGAATGCCCTCGTCGTCGACATTCGGAACGAGAATGGGTTGATCTATCACGACTCCTCAGTCGCTGAGGTTGCGGCGATCGGGGCTCGAGCGAAGGAGACGTTCGACCTGGCAGCGCGGGTGGCGCAGGCTCACGAAGCGGGTTTGGTGGTGATCACCCGCATTGTCACGTTCCAGGACCCGATCGCCGGGTGGGCGCGCCCGTCGTGGGCCGTGGTCGACACCCGGACCGGTGGGCCGCTGAACAAGGGGGGTCAGGTGTTCCTCGACCCCACAGATCCGGCTCCACGGGCCTATGCGATGGCGCTGGCCGAAGAGGCTTGCGCTGCCGGCGTCGACGAGATCCAGTTCGACTACGTCCGGTTTCCCGACGGGGGCACCGAGCACTCCCGATTCGACGGACCGGCCGACGCGCCGTCTCGACAGGCGACCATCACGGCCTTCCTCGCCGAGGCGAGAGGGAGCCTCCTGCCCCGAGGGTGCGCCACCGCAGCAGACATCTTCGGTTGGATCACCAACACCCCGACCGAAGGCGGCATCGGCCAGCACTTCGAATCGATCATCGGTGCCGTGGACGTCGTATCGCCGATGATCTACCCCAGCCACTACTCCAGCGGTTGGTATGGGTTCGCAGTTCCGAACGACCATCCGCGCGAAGTGGTGACGCTCGCCAGCCGGGATGCCCTGGCTCGAATGGACGGCTCCACCGTCGTACTCCGCCCCTGGATTCAGGACTTCTGGTACTCGGCCGGACAGGTGCGTGAACAGGTAGATGCGATGGACGAACTCGGGTTGGGATGGATGTCGTGGAACATCCTCAGCGACTTCACCGCCGGTGCCTATCCGGCAGGAGGCGTGCTCCAGGCAGGCGAGACACCTCCACCCCCGGAGCCTCTCCCCGTCTCGGGTTTCTGGGATGTCGACGACCGTCATGTCTTCGCGTCCGACGTCGGATGGCTTGCACGAGAGGAGATGACACGCGGCTGCAATGCCCCGTGGAACGACGAGTTCTGTCCGGACGATCCGCTGACCCGCGCTGAGATGGCGGCGCTGCTGGTCAGGGCGCTGGACCTGCCCGCAGGCGAGGCCCCGTTCACCGACATCGCCGGCTCGGGGTTCGAATCCGACATTGGGGCGTTGTATTCGGCAGGGATCACCAGAGGCTGCGATACGTCCGACTCCTCGAGGTTCTGTGCCGGTGCCCCGGTCACACGCGGCGAGATGGCGGCGTTCCTGGTGCGGGCCTTCGATCTGCCGTCGGCGGCGTCGGTGTTCACGGATGCGGCCGGCTCGGTGTTCGAAGCCGAGATCGGCGCGCTGGCCGCCGCCGGAGTGACGAAGGGCTGCGACCCTCTCGACATCATGCGGTTCTGTCCCGATGATCCGGTCATTCGTGGCCAGATGGCGGCGTTTCTGCATCGCCTGCTCGATTGACTCTGCACCGGGCATCGGAATCGATCGGCGCTTTCCGTTGCGATCGTTTCCAATCCGGGAGTGGGTTCGTTGGCTGCAGTCGTTGCGGGCGCAATCGTCGGAGTCCGGACAGCGCCTGGTGCCGAGCCGGGATTATCGAAAGCTGTCGCTACGTTGAGCGGTTCATGACATACCGAGCAGTGTTCAACGGACAGGTGATCGCCGAGGCGCCCGATGACGCGGTGAAGCACGTCGAGGGAAACGTGTACTTCCCCCCGGATGCGATCGACCGTGAGCGACTCCACGACTCACAACATCACACGCGCTGCCACTGGAAGGGCAAGGCCTCCTACTACCACGTCGAGGTGGACGGTTCGATCCAATCCGACGCAGCGTTCTTCTATCCGAAGCCATGGCCGTTGGCGCGCAACCTCAAGGACTATGTGGCCTTCTGGAGGGGCGTGCAGGTCGAGCGAATCTAGGCGCAAACCGCAGGGTGGCTCACTGGGCCCACAAGCGGCTCGTCAGGGACCCCGGTCGCTGAGGTGTAGCTGAAGCGCGGCAGTGTCGGCGGCGGTCCAGCCCTCATGTCGCAGGATCGCAGCCCAGGCATCGACGTGGGCCTGTCTCGAGTACACGTGTCCGAAACCCTCCGGAACCGAGTCGGCCACCGCCATGTCGGTGAGGACCTGCCACACGGTCACGAACGGTATCCAGCGGAATCCGTCGTAGATCTCCGGGCCCCGGCTGTCGCCAGACAGCCATTCGGGTGGGTCGAACAGCAGGTCCGGCGAGAAGAACACGACGGGGTCGGATGCGTGCTGGAGGTACACGACCCGGGTGTCGCCCCATTCGCCCGTCAGCTCTGCGAGACCCGACTCGTCCATGAAGCGAACCGTTCGGCCACCCTCGTAGACAGGTCTCACCGGTGTGCTTCCGGGATCGCGGTCGGTGACCAGGCGGTTGCGTAGATCGTTCACGAACGGGGGGCCAACGAGAAGAGCGCCGTCGATCGGCTCGTTGATGATGTCGATCGACGTGAGGATCGATTCCACCCCCAACGAACCCAACGAGAGCCCGTAGAGGTAGATGTCAGGGCGGGTCGTGTCCGGGAGCTCCGACCAGTACTCGTGGATGTGTTCGAAGACCACCTGCGAGGTCTCCCTGACCTCGTCCACGTCTGCGAGCAGAGAGATCGCGCTAGGCAGATACGAATACTGGACACCGGCGATTGCGACATCGCCGTTGGTCACGAACTCGAGAGCGTCCATCGCATGGGTGTCGAGGAACCCGGTCCCGGTGGTAGTCGCCACCACGAGCACTTCGCGTTCGAACGCCCCGGTCCGGATCAGTTCGTCGAGCACCAGGTCGGCCCGATCTTGAACCGTCTGGCCCGACTTGAGTCCGGCATACACACGGATCGACTCCATCGCATCTCCACCGTGGAAGGCGTTGAGGTCGTCGATGATGGGGCCGGTCGCCACGAAGTTGCGACCTTGGCGGCCGAGCGTCTTCCATGGCACGAGCGAGTCCGGACTGCCCGACCGGAGAGGGGACTGGGGAGGGATTATCCCCTCGTCGGTCGATGCGTCGATCGGTGCCGAGATCTGGTTCGCGCCGGCGAAGAAACCGTCGACGAGAACCGCGCTCCAAACGCCCCACAGAAGGGAGAAGAAGACGAGTCCCCCCAGAAGAAGGGCCTGCCGTCTCGGCAGATGCCGGTCGAACCATCGCACGAAGAAGTTGAAGAGCTTTCGGAGAGACCGGCCGACGACGAGGATCCAGCCTGCCACCAACAGCGCCAACGGCAGAGTGAAACCCCAGATCGTTGGGCCTATCTGGCCCATCCCGAATTCCCTCCTCAGGCTGTTCTGCCACCCGACGTGACGCCACAAGTTGACGGACAGCACCACGCCGAGCGCCAGGTACGAGGCCGCAACGACCGTCTGCCATTTGGCGCCTCTCGGGGTCGGTAGCTCCAGAAAGCTCCACAACCACTGCCAAACGACACCCAGTGCGTATCCGAGCATGAGATTGATGCCGAGCACGACACCCTGGGTCAGCACGCTCTTCGGCAGCATCGAAGGCAGCATCGTCAGCGCGCCAAAGGCGATTCCTGTGGCGACACCGGGACCAGAAACCGGCTTCGACAGAATGCGAGGGAGCGGCTTGTAGACCAGGTCCGACTGGTCGAGTTCCTCCAGCCGTTCAGCGATTCGTATCCGCAGCGATCCGTTGAAGAGGAGCGATGCCTCTCCCTTCTCTCAGGGCATCACGATCCCGCCGACACCGACGACCATTCAAGAGGCGTTCGTCACCCGGCCGGTCCGGTCAGACCGGTGCGACGACTTCCTCCGGCTGGCGCTTCCGCCGAACGAGGCCGAGCCAGGCACCACCACCCATGATGGTGACGGCGAACCAGACGAGCACGTTCAGCACGGGGATCAGTCCGAGAATCACGAGTGCTGCGAGTCCGGCGGCCAGAGCCAGGTAGCCGGCGGTCCCCGCAGGGAGGAATCGATTTCCGAGCCACGCACCAACCGTGATCGGAGCGAGCACGGCGATCACGACGAAGCCGACGACGACCGCGAGGATCCAGCTCAGCACGATCCCGAAGACGATCACTCCAACGACCAGGCCGAGACCCAGCCAGCCGAACAGAATGGCCAGAAGTACGCCGACCAACGTCACCACCAGCGGAATCACCAGCAGCCCGACGAGGAAACCGAAGCCCCGGAGGGCAGTTGGCCCCGGCGTGGCGTCGACGGCATCCACGCTTCGTTCGAACGTTGTCCGCCGAAGCCACATGATCGACAGACCCAGGAGCAGCAGGGAGGCGAATCGAGACAGGCCGCGGAAGACCACGTTCGGGCGTTCTACCTCGCGGTCGGTGTCCTCGATGGTCACGTCCTCTGTACCCAGAACCGTTCCCGTCAACGTGTAGGAACTCGTTCCACCCAACACGTCTCCTGCAACGGTGCCACCGATATCGACCAGGCCGGCGCCGAACACCATGTCGCCGCCCACATCCCCCTCGACTCGCAGTTGGCCGGTCCCGGCGAGGATGTCCTCACCCACGTCGCCCCGAACGGTCACTTGGCCGGCGCCTGCCCGGATGTCACCCTGGACATTGCCGGTCAGTTCGACGGTTCCCGCGCCGACCAGCAGGTCGCCGGTGATCTCACCCCTGACGCCGACCGTTCCTGCGAATACGACCAGGTCGCCGTTCACGTCACCGTCGACGTTGACGTCGCCGCCGAAGACGTACAGGTCGCCATCGATCGTCTCGTCGGAGGTGACCGTGATGTTGTCTCCGAAGCGGAGTTTGCCGTCGAGGAACTGCTCCTCTTCCTGTGCGAATGCCACTGTCCCAAGTGATAGGAGGATGGCCACGAGCGCCAGCAGTACGAATCCAGTACGTTTCATGTGTTCCTCTCTGTGACATCGTCCAACCTACGGGACGCGCAGCGGGGCAGGAAGGTCCGGAAGGCCCTTGGGTCGCATGGGTGGAGATGCCCTCGAACATCTCGAGAGCGAGGCGGGCGGTACCTCGCTGCTCTCTGCTCCAACGGCCGAGTGCGCGGTGTCGAGGTCGTCGTTTGCGAGTTGGACCCTCCATACGGCGCGATCAGCTTCGGATTGGTCCTCCGTCCACCCCGCCGGGCTACGGTGCCCGGTGGGTGCTTGGGGCAGCGTGGTGTTCGTTGCCTCGACGACGGTTGCGGCAACTCGTCGGCGGCGGCATCCGGGTTTGTATGATCCAGCCGTCGCCCCAAGGATTCCGTGACCGTCCAACCTCTCTTCCTCTCGTCGAAGCATCGGCCGTTCGCCTCATGACCGCCGGACCGAGCGCCGCGGCCGCCATTGGAATGATCCGGTCGCTCGGCTTCACCCACGTGCTGTCCATCCCCGACTCCGAGAGTCGACTCCTCCATGCTGCGGTGGGCGACGATCCCGATCTCGAGCTCATCGTGCCGTGCAGGGAAGGGGAGTCGGTCGCCATCGCCGCCGGCCTCTGGGCCGGAGGCGCCAAGCCACTGCTTCTCATCCAGAACACCGGACTCATGGAATCGGGCGACGCCCTTCGGGGTTGTGGGATCGGCCCCGAGATCCCCCTGCGGATGCTGGTCGGCTGGCGAGGGTTCGCCGGCGCCGAGGCCGGGAGGCTCCCCATCGACTCCGCTTACACATACACCGAGGCTCTCCTCCGGGCCTGGAGCATCCCGTATGAGATCCTCGACGGTGCCGACGGCCTGGATGCGATCGAGCGCATGGATGCCACCGCTGCTCAGACGCACCTGCCGGCGGCCGTGCTCGTGGCGCGGCGGTTCGAGCCATGATCGAGCGCATGGACCTCTTTCGGGCGGTAGCTGCGCTGCGCACGGACGAAGTGGTGGTGACCACCATGACCGCCACCCTGCAATGGCCGCTCGTGTCCCAGCACCCGCTCGACTTCGACTTCCTCGCCTTCGGGATGGGCCACGCATCCGACTTCGGCATGGGCCTCGCGTCGGCCCGTCCGGAACGCAAGGTGATCGTGTGGAAGGGCGATGGCGGACTGCTCATGAGTCTCGGCTCGCTCGTGACGATGGCGAGGTACGGACCCGCCAACCTGGTCGTCCTGCTGCTCGAGAACCGGACCTATGAGATGGTCGGCGGCCAGCCGCTCCCTCCGAGCGTCGACTTCGTGGCCCTGGCGCATGCTGCCGGGATGGAGGGCGGCGGCAGGGACGGCTCGGGTCGGATCGAACGATGGGAGGCCCTCGATGACGTCGATCGCCGACTGCCTGAGGTGCTCACCGAGCCTGGTCCTCACTTCATCGTCATCCCGGTCCACAACTCCGAACCGCTGCCACCGGTTTCCCACTCCGATCACGCCCAGCGTGTCGTCGATCTTCGCGCCGCACTCGGAGTCTCGGAGCGGTGAATGGAGCCGTCGGTCGAAGTGAGGGTGAGGCGGGACCGACGTGCAAAGAAGCACAACATCGACTGACATCGGGACTCCAGCCGCGAGCTCCTTCGTTCCGGTTCGGCGGTCGTTCTGTCGGACCGCATCGCCTACAGTCCGTGGCGAGGCAGTGGGAGA
>JAHEIN010000264.1 GCA_024639335.1 bacterium
CCGTGAAGCCGCCCTCGACGAGATTGCCGTCGATGTCCCCACCCCACTGCCCTGCGAAGAAGACCACCCTGCCCGGTGGCGGGATGACGATGTGGCTGTAGATGCGCGACGGGTTGAATGCCCCGTCCGGATTGATGTGCTGGAACTCGCTCACGGTTCCCTCCCCGACGATGGGGTCCCACGCTATCGGAGCGAGCGCCGGCGCCGGGCGCAAAACGCTGTGGCAATCGCCGGGCGCGGACGCGTCTGCAACGAGGCGTGCGCGCAGTCATGCCGATGGCGTATGTTCCTTGAGAGGCTCAGAGAGGTGCACCGGATGAGACTTCCACAGACGATGATTCGGATCGGCACTCATGCCGATCCGATCGAAATGACTGGTGGGATCGGAACCGACGACGGTTCCGTTCAGATCTTGACCCATACGCGACCGGAGTCTGGAACCATCCGGCAGTCGCCGATCATGTTCCTCGAACATGACGCCAGATACCTGATCGCTGCCTCGATGCCCGACGGCTGCGTCTCGACCAAGGTCGAGTGGGGGGAGGCGTCACAGGGCGGGTGCAGGCCGAAAGATTCTGCTCGTTCTTCTCGAGCTTCGATGTCGACGTGCTGATCCTCGGCTCGGCCGGCGACGGCCTCGAAGGGCCCCGAGAGGTGACCGAACTGCCCATACCCGAGGACGGATGGCTGCTGGCAGACGAACCTGTCGATGTCTCGACGGGGCTCGTTGTCGTTCGGGTCGGCGATCTCGAAACGGCGGTTGCCCTGGCGGACGCCTCGGTTGGGTCGATCGGGATGCTCACCGGATCGGATGGATTCCCCACGATGGGCGATCTCGCAGCACTCGATGGACCGGTCGTCCCCGTGCTCGACTGGGAGTCGATCGGAGGTATCCCCACCTCGGTCGAGGGATGCCGTGCCGTAATCGGTTTCATCGTCAGCTCATTCGAACCCGAGCGGATCGATCCCATACGAACCCGTATCACGACGTCGTCGATTCCGGATCTCGGTCCGCTCGCTTCCGCCTGCGAGATGGAGCAAGTCGACATGATCCTCGTCCTCGACGTTCCCGACCCTTCTCATCTGAACGGTCTCCAGCCGTCGGTGGAGACGCGACGGCTCGGGTCCGGTCGCAGTGACTGCGAACCCGTGGATGTCATTGCCGACGGCGAGCGGTGGATTCCCCTCATTGCGTCACGGCCCTTGCGATTGTCCAACATCGACAAGGAGTTCTTCCCCGACGGGACCACCAAGGGCGATCTCATCGAGTACTACGCCCGCGCCGCAGAGGTCCTGCTCCCGCATCTCGCCGGTCGGCCGATCTCGATGTCGCGCTACCCGAACGGGATCGGCGGCGAATCCTTCTACGAGAAACGCTCGCCCGGCCATCAACCCGAGTGGATGGAGACGGCGGTGGTCGACTCCGAGTCGATGGGAGGTGAGATCGACTTCCTCTTGGCGTCGGACCGAGAGTCCCTCATGTGGTTCGCCAACATGGGCTGCATCGAGATCCATCCCTTCCACAGCCAGGCGTCAGACCTGGAGCATCCCGACTACGCCATCTTCGATCTCGACCCGGCCGACGGATCCACGTGGGACCAGGTGGTCACCGCAACGACGATGGTCAAGACCATGCTCGATGCCCTGAGCCTCGTCGGGTATCCGAAGCTTTCGGGATCGAAGGGTATGCACGTCTACGTGCCCCTCGAACAGGGACAGCAGGACTACGCCCGGGTCCGGCGATTCGTCGCTGCGGTGGGCGAGCTGATGGCTCGAGCCAACCCGACCGACATCACCGTCGACTGGAAGATCCCCAACCGCAAGGGCAAGGTGTTTGTTGACGCCAACCGCAACGCCTCCGGTCAGACGATCGCCTCGGTCTACTCGGTCCGCCCCCGACCCGGTGCGCCGATCTCGATCCCGATCACCTGGGACGAGGTCGCCACGCTGACAAACGGCGACGTGCACCTCGGAAACGTCGCCGCCCGCGTCGAGGGGGTCGGCGATCTGTTCGCTCCGGTCCAGGCCGGCGGCCAGACCCTCGACGCCGCCGAGGAGCGTCTCGAGATCAGCTGAATGCCACGACATATCGCGCCTGTCTCCGGAGGGGTAGCGTCGTGTCATGGCTCGGTACGCGATCAAGACCCCTCCCCAGCACACCGAATGGTCGGACATGCTCGACACCTGGAAGGCCGCCGATCAGATCGAGGTTTTCGAATCGGCTTGGCTGTGGGACCACTTCTATCCCCTCCGTCCGCCGTTCGACGGCCCCTGCCTCGAAGGGTGGACGGCTCTGGCAGCACTCGCTCAGGCCACCCGCAGGTTGCGGCTCGGATCCATGGTCAACGGCATGCCCTATCGGCATCCGGCGGTCACCGCCAACATGGCTGCGACCCTCGACATCATCTCGGGCGGCAGGTTCGAGCTCGGTCTTGGCGCCGGATGGAACGAGATGGAGTCCGATGCCTACGGCATCGAACTCGGGACGCTGACCGAACGGTTCGACCGCTTCGACGAAGGACTCGAGATCATCCGGTCGCTGCTCGACAACGAGGTCACGACGTTCCACGGTGAGCACTACACAATCACCGATGCCCGCTGTGAGCCCAAGCCACTCCAGGACAAGGTGCCGATCGTCATCGGTGGCAAGGGCCCGAGGCGCACGCTCCGAGCGGTGGCGCGCTGGGCCGACCAGTGGGACATGCCGTTCCCGGAGTCACCGAACGAGTGGCAGGCTCTCGACGAGGTGTTGCAGCAACACTGTGCAGATGTCGGTCGGGACCACCAGGACA
>JAHEIN010000265.1 GCA_024639335.1 bacterium
GGCGGCCATCCCCGTTCGGCGCCGAGCTTCGTCATTGCCGCGGCGTATGAGGGAAAGAACTCGTCTGCCGCCTGTGCGGTCGTGTCGGCGATGTAGCCGTGGGCGTGAACCGCCAAGGGTGCCGCCGCCGGTTCATGTCCGGCTTCGAGGAGCGAGCGGTAGTGGATGTCTGCGAGCGTTGCGAAACGGGAGGGGTCTCCACCGATGATGGCGAGTGCCACAGGCAGGCCGAGGCGGCCGGCTCTCACCATCGACATCGGGTTTCCGCCCACGCCGACCCAGATCGGGAATGGGTCCTGTTCGGGACGCGGGTAGATCGCCTGGTCACGGAGCGGAGCCCGGAACTTCCCCGACCAGGTCACTCGTTTGGAGTCTCGGATGGCGAGCAGCAGTTCGAGCTTCTCGACGAAGAGTTCCTCGTAGTCGTTGAGCGAGTAGCCGAAGAGGGGGAACGACTCGATGAACGAACCGCGCCCCACGAGCAGCTCCGCCCTGCCTGATGAGATGAGGTCGAGGGTGGCGTACTGCTGGAAGACCCTGACTGGATCGTCCGAGGACAGCACCGACACCGCCGGGGTCAGCCTGATCCGCTCGGTCCGAGCTGCCGCGGCGGCGAGGACGATCGCGGGCGCCGAGGCGGCGAAGTCCGGGCGATGGTGTTCGCCGATTCCATATACGTCCAGCCCCGCGTCTTCGGCGACTTCGACCTCCTCGATCACCTGGCGAAGTCGCTCGCCATGGCTGATGATCGTCCCCGTCTTCGGGTCCGAGATGGTGTCTGCAAACGTCGTGATGCCAAGTTCCATGGGTCCATTCTCGTTCTTGTGACGCTTGTGCCGCTATTACAGCCGTTTCCGTCACAAGAACGGATTCAGAACAGGGTGGGGCGGAAGAGGTTGTCGTGGGTGGTGAGGGCGAAGCGGTCGGTCATGCCAGAGACGTAGTCGATTGCGCGGGTGAGGTCGTCGGCGTCGTCAACCTTGTAGGTGTCCGGAACCTCGTCGGGATGATGAGCGAACCAGTCCGTCAGGTCCTGGATCACGCCGATTGCGCGATCCTTCTGAGACTCGGCGTCGGCGCGCAGATACACGTGCTCGAACATGAAGTCCCGCAGCTCGTGCATGATCTCGAGCGTCGGCCCGTCCATCGAAACCGTTCCTGACTCGGCCGAGTTCTCGACCACGGCGGTGATCATCGAAGCGATCCAGGCCCGTGACGAGTCTCCGAATCGGCGTCGCGCTGCGGTCGGGAGATCTGAGAAGGCGATCACGCCCGCCCGGATGGCGTCGGACACGTCGTGGGTGAGATAGGCGATCCGATCGGCGAAGCGACAGAGGTGACCTTCGGGAGTGTTCGGTGGCGGGTCGACCTTCCAGCTGTGGGCCCGAACGCCGTCGATCACCTCCCGGGTCAGGTTGAGCGGTTCGAGGACGCTCAGCACGCGGACGCCCTGAGCCGAATGCAGCCACTCGCCTTCGACGTAGGGGGTGAGAGCGTCCTCGCCGGTGTGCCCGAAGGGGGAGTGGCCGACGTCGTGAGCCAGACAGATCGCTTCGGTCAGCGTCTCGTTGAGTCCGAGCGACACGGCCATGGCCCGACCCACCTGGTTGACGTGGACGGTGTGTGTGAGCCGGGTGACGAAGTGGTCGCCTTCGGGGTTGAGGAACACCTGGGTCTTGTGCTTGAGCCGGCGAAACGCCTTCGAGTGGATGATGCGATCGCGGTCGCGTTCGAAGGCGGTCCTGTGCTCGTCGGGCTCCTCTGGTTGAGCGCGCCCGCGGGACTCCGACGACTTCGTGGCAGCAGTTCCCAGCAGCGCGTGTTCCCGCTCCTCCCGGACAGACCGATTGATGATCCGCATTTCAGGCATCGTGACCAGGCTACGAGAGCTGCACGACTCGAGGAAGTCGGCCGATGCGTTGCTCGGTCAGACGAGCCGCTCGCGAATTCGGGCCGAGATGTAGTCCATGCTTGCCACCACGATCGCGATCGCAAGCATCTGGGCGGCAGCAGCTCGGTACTGGAGGAGGTTGATGTTCTGCTGAAGAAGGAAACCGATACCACCACCGCCGACGAAACCGATGATGGTTGACATTCGCACGTTGATGTCCCAGCGGTACATCGTGAACGAGATGTAGGGCGGGACGATCTGGGGAACTACGGCGTAGACCACGGTCTGGAGGCGGGTTGCCCCCGTCGCTCGAACAGCTTCGATCGGGCCTGCCGAGATCGATTCCACCTGCTCCGAATAGAGTTTGGCGAGAGCCGCGGTCGTGTGCAGCGCAAGCGCCAGCGAGCCGGCGAATGGGCCAAACCCGACCCACACCACGAAGACAATGCCCATGACGAGCGGCTCGATTGAACGCATGGTGTTGAACAGTGTTCGGGCGGAGTAGTACAAGGTCAGGCCGACGTTGACCGATTCGCGGGAGTAGGCCCGAAGCGCGCTGAGCAGACCGATCGACCCTCCAACGATCGACGGAATCCACACAGTTCGGGTCGGGTTCTCGACCTGGTACAACCAGTCGATGCCTCGTCCGATGAGAACGGCGAACAGGACGCCGGCTGCCGTGGCGAGAGAGAGGTTGAGAACCCCCATCACCCGTGCACGGAGTCTCGATCGCAGCGAGTAGCCCAATCGTCCGGCGAGGTTCACCAACACTCCTGCTCCCAGGACTGCACTCACGAACACGAGGATGGCCTCCAGCACTTCACCGATCGTCGCGATGAAGTTGCCGATGAAACCGACCGCTGGCACATCTCGAAGGAACGCGCCCACGGTC
>JAHEIN010000104.1 GCA_024639335.1 bacterium
ACGACAAGGATGTCCTGGAAGAAGCCAAGATGCGCGTGATGATGATCGCGAATCCTCCAGAGCCGGACCTCGGCGAGGACTACGAGGGCACTGTGGTGAACATCACCAAGTTCGGCGCCTTCATCAACGTCCTGCCCGGCCGCGACGGCCTCTTGCACATCTCGAAGATCGACCGAGATCGCCGGGTCGACCAGGTCGAGGACTACCTCGAGCTCGGCCAGAAGGTCAACGTCCGACTCACCGAGATCGACGATCGAGGCAAGCTCTCGCTCGAGCTCGCCGAAGGTGAGAAGCTGGAGCCCTCCGAGGCTGCGAAAGCCCGAGGTGGCTCTGGTGGGGGTGGCGGTGGCCGTGATCGAGGCGACCGCGGTGGCCGAGACGGTGGAAACCGTGGCGGCCGTGATGGTGGCAAGCGCGGCGGCGATCGCGACGGCGGAAACCGTGGAGGCGACCGAGGTCGCGACCGTGGTGGCCGTGCCGATCGGGACGGCCGGGGACACGGTTCGTCCGACAGCGGCGATGCCAAGCCCGGCGACTCGAAGCGTCGTCCGGCACCGTCGTTCGACGATGCCATCGACAACCTCATCGAGAAGATCGACAAGGACTGACTTCGAATCGAGGAGAAGCGACAGAGGGCCGGCCCGCGTGGGCCGGCCCTCCTTGCGTTGCGGCAGGGCGACGCTTGCGTCGCCGGCGGCTCGGGCTGTGTGGCGTGCGACCCGGTCCACGCCGGGTGCTCCGATGGTTTCTGGCCTTTGCGAACGGGTGTCTTGCGCGGTGCGGCCCATATGTGTCGCTGGTACATCGCTGGAGTGCCCCTACGGTTGGATGCATGATCGTCCTGCCCGGCCGGAGATTCGCCGCTTCCTCGGTCGCAGCCCTGCCACGGCTGCTCAGATCCCTCGCCGCGGTGTTCTCAGGTGAAGTCGACGAGATGATCGACGCCGCCAGAGATCATGACTGGGAACGTCACCGTGTGTTCGCCAGGAGGTGGTCTGAGAGCGTGCTCGATGTGACCGACACCCGCCTCGACATCGTTGGGCTGGAGCATGTCGAACCCAACGGATCGTATGTGGTCGCCCCACTCCACGAGAGCTTTGCTGACGCCTTGGCTCTCATGCAGCTCCCACTGCAACTGGCGTGGGCCGCGAGGGAAGAACTCGCCGAGTGGTATCGGCTCGATGCCTTCCTCGACAGCGCAGCAGCCTTCACCTTGAGCCCCGAGGAGCCCGTGAGGTCGATGCGGACGCTCTTGTTCGAGGCGGCGATGGTGTTCGAGACCGGACGGTCGCTCGTTGTTTTCCCGCAGGGCACGCTGCTTGGTATCGAGACGGCGTTCTCGGCCGGGGCCTTTCAGATCGCCGATCGCCTTCGGCGGCCGCTGTTGCCCGTCGTCATCACGGGAAGCCATCGGGTCTACGAATATCCGTTCAGTCCGCTGGTCCGGTTCGGTGAGACGATCCGAATGGAGGTCCTTCCTCCGATCGTTGCGGGCTGCGCCATCGCTGCGATGGACGAAGTCGAACGGCGGATGCGGAGCCATGCCTTGGCAGCGAATCCGGGGCCCCGCCGCTACCGGCCCGAACGCGACGGCTACTGGGATGGATATGCCTTCGAGATCTCCCCGACGTTCGAGGATCTCGCATCAGAGGTCGCCGCTCACCGTCGATCAGTGGCCGAGGCTGATGCAGCGAAGGCAGCAAAGCCTTCGAGATAGCTTCTGGTCATCACGCGCTGGATGAGACGTCCGATCGGGCCGAGGATCGAAGTGAGGAGACCGGCAGGTTGCGAGAAGGCGGCGACTCTGAACGTGACTGTCCCGTCGCCATTGTCCCGCGCAGCGAACATCTCCTCGCCTGTTTCGGGGTGGTGGGGGAGCGTCCCGTAGCTGAACCCAAAGGCCCGTTCCTCGTCGATGAGTCGGACGATCCGGCAGGTTCCGCTGGCCCAGATTCCCATGACTCTGACAGCGAACGCCATGGTCGACCCTTCGGCCAATGGAGGTGTTGGCGGGGCGAGCACGGCACCTTTGGATCGGTGGCCGCTCCACTGTCGGATGGCGGCTTTGGCTGCATTCCAGTCGACCTCGGCCGTGAGTTCTGATTCGTGCCAGTGATACCCGGCGGGGTGGTCGCCGGTGATGCTCGCTCCTTCGCTCGCGTATGTGAGTGAGTCGAGCTCGGCGTTCGCTCGAAGCTGTTCGAGTCGATCGTTCGACGGCGGAAACGGGGAGTAGCGGGTGAGCACGCCGACAAACTACCCAGCTGAGGTCCAACCGGTAATCGGCAGACTTCACTTGACGAGCTAACGGCGTTAGCTTACGATATGGCTAACGGCGTTAGCCATATCGAGGAGATTGAAGAGATGTCAACATCGAGCGCCACCGGAGGTGTCGAGGGTGGCATCGAGGACCGTCGGGACCAGATCATCACCGTTGCCGGCCGACTACTCGAGGAGCAGGGACCGGATGGAGTCACGATGCGGGCCATCGCTGCCGAACTCGACATTCGCGCGCCGTCGCTCTACAAACACATCGCCGACAAGCGGGAACTCGAGGTGGCGCTCATCGCCGACGCCTTTCGCCAGCAGGCCGAGGCCTTCGAGGAAGCCGCCCAGGCGGGAGAGGACACGATCGAGGCCTTCGCCGCCCGGTACCGGGTGTGGGCGCTCGAGCATCCCCACCTGTACCGGCTCATGACCGACCGGCCCCTCCCACGAAGCGAGCTGCCCGAGGGGGTGGAGGCGCGGGCCGCGCGTCCACTCGTCGAGGCATTCGCAGGCAGTATCGATCATGCTCGCGCCGCATGGGCGTTCGCTCACGGCATGGTGACTCTCGAGATCGCTGAGCGCTTCCCGCCGGACGCCGACATCGACGCCGCTTGGCGCGTCGGCTTTGCCGCAATCGCGTCGTCGACCAAACCAGCCATACCCAACCGATAGGAGACCGTCATGACCGAACCGACCACTCAGTTGCTCGACTTACCCGGTGGCAGCACCTCATACGACGACAACGGAGTCGAGGGCCCGCTTGTCATCGCTGCGCCAGGTATTGGAGACACCCGGCATGTCTACCGGCACATTCGCCAACGGATGGCTGATGCCGGCATCAGGTTCGTCACTATGGACCTCCGAGGTATGGGCGACTCCTCGACGGGCTGGGCACAGCTCGATCCCGAGGCCATCGCCTCCGACTACCTCGCTCTGATCGAAGAGCTCGGGGCGGGGACGGCCGTGCTGGTGGGGAACTCGTTGTCTGCCGGCTCTGCGGTGATTGCCGCGACCGACGCGCCCGAGCGCGTAGTCGGTTTGATGCTGGTCGGGCCGTTCGTGCGGGAGGTCCCGATGAAATGGTGGCAGAAGGCGCTATTTGCCGCCGTGCTCATGCCGCCATGGGGTCGGGCGGCCTGGGTCTGGTACTACAAAACGGCCTTGTACCCGGGTACACCGCCGAAAGATCATTCCGAGTACGTCGCGCAGCTCGCAGAGAATCTCAGAGAGCCAGGTCGTTTTGCTGCCTTCCGAGCAATGTCGAGGAGCTCTCACGCCGAATCCGGGCGGAGGCTCGATCGGGTCACCCAACCCGTCACCGTTGTGATGGGGACGGCCGATCCCGACTTCCCCGACCCGGTTGTCGAGGCGACAGAGATTGGAGAGATCTTGGGAGCCGAGGTCATCTGGTCGAAAGGTTCTGGCCACTATCCACAAGCCGAGACGCCGGACGTCGTCGCCGACGCTCTGGTCGAATTGGTGAAGCGGACCGCCGTGTGATGTAGCGACCCTGGCGCATGAAGCGTCGGTCTGTCGCTCAGTCGCGAACCAGCGGCTTGTACTTGAGCCGGTGGGGGTTCGTGGCGTCTTCGCCGAACTCGCGGTGCATGTAGTCCTCGTATTCGGTGTAGTTGCCATTGAAGAAGCGCACCTGGGAGTTGCCTTCGAAGGCGAGAATGTGGGTGGCGATCCGGTCGAGAAACCACCGATCGTGGCTGATGATCACGGCGCATCCCGGGAACTGCTCGATGGCAGATTCGAGTGCCCGCAGAGTGTCGACGTCCAGATCGTTCGACGGCTCGTCCAAGAGGATGACGTTGCCGCCGCGTCGGAGCATCTTCCCCAGATGGACTCGGTTGCGCTCACCACCGGACAGGTCGCCGACCTTCTTCTGCTGATCCGAGCCCTTGAAGTTGAGCGAGGCGACATATGCCCGTGAGTTGACCTCCCGGGTGCCGATGCGAATGACGTCGGTGCCGCCGGTGATCTCTTCGAAGATCGTCTTGGAAGGGTCGAGATCGTCCCGGCTCTGGTCCACGTAGGCGAGGTCGACGGTCGCGCCGACCTCGATCGATCCGGTGTCGGGCTGCTCGCCGCCGGTGATCATCTCGAACAGGGTGGTCTTGCCAGCACCGTTCGCGCCGATCACACCCACGATTCCGGCCGGCGGGATCGAGAAACTGAGATTCTCGATCAAGAGGCGTTCGTCGAAGCCCTTCGAAACTCCGTCGAATGCGATCACCTGATCGCCGAGCCGCTGCGTGAATGGGATCGACAGTTCGAGCGCTCCCGCCCGCTGCTGGACCTGTGAAGCCTCGGCGACCAGCTGTTCGTAGGCGTTGAGGCGGGCTTTGCCCTTCGATTGACGTGCGCGAGGCGACATCCGCACCCACTCGAGCTCCTGTTCGATCGTGCGCCGGCGGGCTGATTGTTCCCGCTCCTCCTGGGCGAGCCGCTCCTGCTTCTGTTCGAGCCAGCTCGAGTAGTTGCCTTCGAAGGGGTAGCCGCGACCCTGGTCGAGTTCGAGGATCCATCCGGCGACGTTGTCGAGGAAGTAGCGGTCGTGCGTGACAGCCATGACGGTTCCGGCGTAATCGGCGAGGAACCGCTCCAGCCAGGCAACCGATTCGGCATCGAGATGGTTCGTCGGCTCATCGAGCAGCAGCAGATCGGGAGAGGAGAGGAGCAGCCTGCAAAGCGCGACTCGTCGACGTTCGCCACCGGACAGCTGCATCACGTCGGCGTCGCCTGGGGGGACTCGCAGGGCGTCCATGGCAATCGCAACCTTGCGGTCCAGGTCCCAGGCGCCGACCGCTTCGATCTTCTTCTCAAGCGCCGCCTGTCGCTCGCCGAGGATGTCGTAGTCTGCGTCGGGGTCCGCCCAGGCAGCGAGTACCTCGTTGTAGTCGTCGATGAGCTTCTGAGTTTCGGCGACGCCGTCCATGATGTTGCCGAGGACGTCCTTGCCTGCGTCGAGCTGCGGCTCTTGTTCGAGCATTCCCACGGTGAATCCGTCACCGAGTCGAGCCTCGCCGGTGTACTCCTCGTCCTGTTCGGCCATGATCCGCAACAGCGTCGACTTGCCGGCCCCGTTGTGGCCCAACACACCGATCTTGACTCCGTAGAAGAACGAAAGGCTGATGTCCTTGAGCACGTCTCGATTGGGAGGTACGTGCTTCGAGACTTTGTACATCTGGTAGATGAAGTCGGGCACGATCGAAAGGCTAGTGAGGGCGGCCCGTGCGGCTTCATCGGAATTCTTTGTTTGAGAGTCGCCCGATGGGGTAACCGCATCCCCACACAGACGTGTACCGCCCAAGAGGAGGCAATCCGATGAAGAAGTTCATCACGCTGCTCACTGCAGCACTGGTCATGGCAGCACTCGCTGTCCCCGTCTCGGCCCAGGAAGAGGCCCGAATCCATCTGATCCATGGGATCCCCGACACACCGGTCGACGTAGTCGCCGGTGGCGATGTCGTCTTCGGGGACTTCCAGTTCGGCGATACTCAGGACCTGTCTGCGCTCGCAGGCGAGACCCTGGTTGGACTTCAGGTTCGGCTCGCCGGCACCGAGACCGTTGCAATCGATGCAGGCGACACCCCGCTTCCCGCATCCGGCAACTACACGATCATCGCGCATCTCGACGAGGCCGGAACTCCGACCCTCGCAGTCTTCGAGAACGATACGTCGTCGATCGACGCCGGTGAGGGCCGCCTCATCGTGCGCCACACTGCCCAGGCTCCTGCTGTCGACGTGAAGGCGAACGGCGCGGTTGCTTTCGCCGGTCTCACCAACCCGAACAGCGTGCAAGCCGATCTGCCCGTCGGAACCATCTCGGCCGAAGTCGTGCCTGCCGGTGCAGACGAGCCTGTCGTGATCGGCCCGGTCGATCTCCCCATCGATGACGGCTCAGCGCTCATCGTGTATGCGGTCGGATCCCTCGACGCCGGCTCGGTGACGGCACTCACGGAGTCGATCACCGGTCTCGGCACCGCTCCTACGGCGGTCAACACGGGCAACTCTCCGGTCGGCACCTCGATTCCTGCGTGGGCTGCCGGACTCGGAGCCCTGCTCCTCGTCGGCGCAGTGTCCACCCGCCGCTCGCTCTTCGGCGTTCGCGGCTGACTCGATCTGTGCGGGAGAGGGTCGCGCACCCCTCTCCCGCACACCCATCTCCCGCACACCCATCCCATGAAACACTCACTCGTCCTGGTCTTCCTCCTCACGCTGTCGGCATGTGGAGGATTCGGCGCGCAGGAATCTCGAGTCGAGCCGGTAGCCGATTCTCCTGTGACGACGACCACCACTGCGCCGACGCCGGTCGCCGGCAGTTCCGCCGGAACGCCTGAGATCACCGATCCCGTCTCTGAGCTCGCCCGTCGAACCCGCCCCCTCGGGACGGCGATACCCGAGCCGCTTGAAGAGACCACTCCTACCCCGGTCGGACTTCGAATCGATTCTCTCGGTGTCGCAGGTGCCGTCGTGGATGTCGGCGTGGAGCCGAATGGGGAGATGGAGATCCCCGGGGCGAAGGAGATCGGTTGGTACCGATTCGGCTCGAGCCCAGGTGAGCGAGGCTCGGCCGTTCTCGCTGCTCACATCGCATTCAACGGCCGCGATGGCGTGTTCCGCAACCTCGATGACATCGAAGTGGGCGACATCGTCGAAGTCTCGTACGACGACGGCTCGTCGCAACGGTTCCGGGTCACCGAAACCGCCCAATACGCCAAGGACGAGCTCCCCGTCGATCGAGTATTCGCCAAGGACGGGACACCCGAACTGACACTCATCACCTGTGGAGGCGACTTCAACCGCTCGTTGCGCAGCTACGACGACAACGTCGTCGCCTACGCAACTCCGCTCGCCCCCTGATCCACGCCGGCGTTCAGGCCAGCTCGTTGGGGTCGACGATCCAGACGTTCTCTTCGCCCAGTTCTGACTCGAGGCCTTTGACCATTCTGGCGATTGGCCCATCGGAGCGGTTCCACACGACGATCGCCTGATCAGCGTGCTTACGCAGCCATCCGTCTCGTCGACCCTGGGCTGCCCCGGCTTTCTGTTTGTTTTCGGGCGCTCGTTTCTGGAGGGTGACGGTGGTCTCCGCCCCTTCCAACAACTTGTTGAACTTCGTACGCGCCGGTGCCGGCCACGATGCCTCGAAGTCCGGATATGCCAACACGGCCACGTAAGGGACCGCGTTGAGGTGAGCAGCTTCTGCCGCCATGGTCTCCGCACCCAGACCCAAACCGGTGAGGATCACGAGGTCGGGATGCAGTGAACGGTGGGCGGCGATGATGTCGATCAGCCGGTTGCGTACCGCCTCGGCGAGCGGGTTGTCGTCGTAGCCACCGAGGTCGGGCGGTCGGTGCCCGGTCACCACGATCCGATGCCCCTCGGGCAGCTCGTCGGGCGACGAGCGGGCGATCTTGGGTGCGTCCGGCTCGCCGATGGTCTTCGGTGTCGAGTCGCCGCGCCTCGGCTGTTGGGTCGACGCCGCCTCGACAGCCAGCCGGTCGGCGTAGTCGTTCCAGGTGTCTTCGCTGTGGCCCTTCACCCACGTCCACCGAATGTCGTTTGGCGTGTCCTTGCGGGCGAGAAACTCCTCGATCAGCGGTTGCCAGAGATCCTGATTCGCCACCGGCTTGTTCTGGCTGTTCTTCCAGCCGCGCTTCAGCCAGCCTCGATACCAGCCGTCACGGAAACAATTGACGACGTAGGTGGAGTCGCTGACGATCTCCATAGGTCCTGCGAACGACTGAACGGCGTCGAGGGCCGCAGTGAGTTCCATACGCTGGTTCGTGGTCATCGGTTCGCCGCCTGCAGCAAACGGTCCGTCGGGCACGATCCACGCCCACCCACCCGGTCCGGGGTTGCCCGAGCAGGCGCCGTCGGTGTACACGGTGATCCGAGGTGTCATGGACGACATCTTGGCAGGGGACGGGGCGGCAGTCGTATCACGATGTCGAGAGACCCACTGCCAGAAGGGGTCTGCACCCGTGGATCTCGGTGTCGGTACGACCTGTCAGAATGCAGCGGTGCTCAGCCCGGTTCGGTCTCTCTACGCCATCGGTCGTCAGGCCCCGGTGTCCGTCCTGCTGGCGATGGTTGCCTCCACCCTCATGTTCTCGGCGACGCCTTTCCTGCTGGAGCCGGTCGCCGAGGAGTTCGGGGTCAGCCGGGGCCTCGCAGGTGGGATATCCGTCGTGCAGGTTGGCGTCTTCGCAGTCGTCAACCTGTTGGTTCCTCGTTTCCTTGCACCCAGTCAGGGGTTGTTCCGGGTGTCGCTGGGCGCCATGGTCGTATCCGGTCTTCTCAGCGTGTGGGTCGGGTCGTTCACGCTTCTGTTGTTGTTCCGGGCCTTTGCCGGCGCAGGAGCCGGCATCTTGACGTGGCTCGCGTGGGCAGATGCGATGCGACACGAGCGTTCGATGGCCGCCGTCTCGGCGATCGGGCCGGTCGCTGCTCTCATTGGGGCGCCAGTGTTCGCTTTTGCGGCCGGTTTCGGAGTCGATGCCATCTACGGGGTTCTCGCGATCGTGGCGTTGCCGGGCCTCTTCACGACCCTGCACTTGGCCGGACCCGGGCGCCCCACAATGCGGCGAAGTCGATCCAGATCGAACCGGGTCCTTCTGTTCGCCCTGGCACTCACGACGTTCTCCGGTGCGAGCCTGTTCGTCTACGAGTCGGTTGCCGCCACCGAGGTGCTCGGAATGTCTGCCACGGCGACCTCGCTTGCATTCAGCTTGAACGCCGGTGCCGGGCTGCTCGGGGCCCGGTACTCGCGGAGCCATGTGGTACCCGGGCGCTGGATGGCAGCAATCGCGCCTGGTGCGTTGCTCACCATCTGGGGTGGCTCGCCATTGTGGTTCTACGTGGGCATGTTCTGGTGGGGCTTCGCCTTCTGGATGTCGGTGCCTGGTGTTTTGCAGATGCTCGCGGCACGCAGCCTGGCCCGCGATGAGCGAGCCGGTGACGCCCAGGCCCTGATGGCCTTCGGTCGAGCGGGCGGTCCGATCATGGGCGGAGCCTTCGTCGATGCGGGTTCGTTCCAGGGGCTCGCCGTGGCGGCGTCGATCGGGATCGCGGCGTCCGGGGCCATCGTCATGGGAGTCCAGGAGGGTCGCGACCGACTTCCCGTGACCGACGTCAGGGTGGTCAGCCCGTGACGGTCCCGGTCGACGGATCGAGTCCGAAGCGCTGGATCGCAGCTGAGAACGCGCTCTAATGTTCGAGAGTGCCCGAGTTGCCCGACATCGTCGTCTACATCGAAGCGCTCGAGCAGCGTCTGCTCGGTGAGGAGATCACCGGGTTCCGGGTGGCTTCGCCGGCGGTGCTGCGGACCTACGACCCGACATACACGGCCGTCGTGGGAGAGACCGTCACGGGCTTCGATCGCATCGGCAAGCGGATCGTGTTCGAGCTGACCAATGATCTCTGGATGGTGATCCACCTCATGATCGCCGGCCGATTCCGCTGGTTCGACGAGCCGAAGAAGGCCATCCCGAAGAAGGTCGGTCTGGCAGCATTCGACTTCCCGAGAGCGACGCTGATTCTGACCGAACAGGGAACGAAGAAGCGAGCAGGTATCTGGGTCTTCGGGGATCGGGAGTCCGTCGACGCGGAGAACCGCGGGGGAATCGAACCCCTCGACGTCGATCTCGAAAGGTTCTCCGCAGCGATCACCGCCGAGAACCGCACGCTGAAGCGTGCGCTGACGGACCCGCGCATCTTTTCCGGCATCGGCAATGCCTTCTCCGACGAGATCCTCTGGGAGGCCCGCCTCTCCCCGGTGAAGCGCACCAAGCAACTCGAGGACGACGAGATCGCACGTCTCCATGAGGCGGTGCAGACATCGCTGTTGCACTGGACGCAGTTGCTGCGTGAACAGACCGGTGACGACTTCCCGACCAAGGTGACTGCGTTCCGTCCAGAGATGGCTACGCACGGCAAATTCAAGGAACCGTGTCCCCGCTGCGGCACGTCGATCCAGCGCATCGTCTACTCGTCGAACGAGACGAACTACTGCCCGACCTGTCAGACCGGTGGCAAGATCCTGGCCGACCGATCCCTCTCCCGCCT
>JAHEIN010000266.1 GCA_024639335.1 bacterium
GAGAAGTCCATGATCTCGAACTTGGCCCCAGCCGGATCCTCGAGCACGGCGAAGTGCCCGATCTCGACTTCCGTCGCTTCGACGAGGACACCGCCGCCGAGATCGACGGCCGCTCGTTCGGTCAGCTCACAACTCTCGACCGTGAAGTAGACCGACCAGTGGGCCGGCGCCGCTGCGGGCACCCCGTCCGGCATGGGCAGCAATCCTGCGATCCCCTCACCATTGAGGAGGAAGGTCGTATAGCCACTCTCGTCCGGCGCCGTCTCCCATCCGAATATCTCGTGGTAGAAGTTCGCAGAGGCTTCTGGGTCCCGGGTCAACGTCTCAGTCCAGCAGACGGCGCCGGGCACCGTGGAGTACCACATGCCCTCTGGCGCCGGCCCACCGGAGATGAGCGCGAACATCGCGCCCGTGGGGTCCGAGACCACGCTCACGCGTGCTCCGCCGGGGATCTCGAAAGGTGGTTCCAGGACACGCCCGCCGGCCGCGCCGGCTGCCTCGACCGTCGCATCGATGTCCTCCACGTGGAAGAACACAGTCCAGCTGGCCGGCGCCCCCGCCATCTCGGTGGGCTGTTTCATCATGCCGCACACCTGCTGACCATCGACTGTGGCGACGTGATAGTCACCCATTTCGGTCGTCTCGGTTGTGAACTCCCAGCCCAGGAGATCCCGGTAGAACTCGATACTTGCGTCCACGTCGGGCGTGGACAGATCCGTCCAGTTGGCTGCGTTGAACGTCGTTGCAGTCACCATGGGATACCTCCTTGGCCCACAGACCTACGGCGAACGTATCGCACAGGCGTCCGAATCGCCCAGAGTCTTTCGGGCCGATCATCCGTGGGCGTAATCACCTCAGCGACGCCGTCGCCGTAGGATCGACCGAAGCACCAGCAGCGCAACGATGGCTCCGAACTCAGCGAGGACGATCACCCTCGTGGTATCGGCAGCCGGGATCCATTCGACAGTCCCGTCCTGAATCCGATATGCGCCGACCGGGCGTGCTGTCATCCCGAAACCGACTCCCGATCCGCTCCGCGTCTCCTCCGAGGGCTCGCTCAGCCCACCGCCACTGCCTCCACGCACCGCCGCTGCCGGGATGAGGGTCATTCCGTCTCGCTCTATCGGTGCGCCGAAGACACGCTCCACGCTGATTGCGTCGCGTGCGTCGTCGATCAACCGTTCCACCATGGTCATGAGACCTCCTCCTCTCAGACTTCACTCCTTCACTGTCGGTCTGAGACGCTCGGGAGCGCCAGAGCCGGAATCCCCACCCCCAGCTCGATCCTGCCGACAAGACTGCGAATCGGCCGTTCGGCACTGTTCTGAGCGATCGAGGCACGTGACGTTGTGAACGATGGTCGACAGCCAGCGCGCCGAGGCAGTGAGTCGTCCGACGGACCCGTCAACCGATCCTGAGCAGGCTCCGTGGCTGACGAGTACTCAAGTTGCCGAGCGGGTTGCAGCCGGCCGAGTCAACGCGACCACCGTGGCGCCGTCTCGCACAGTGGAAGAGATCGTGCGGGCGAACGTGTTCACCCGCTTCAACGTCCTCGTCGGCTCGCTCGTCGCCATCGTGCTGGTGATCGGGCCCATTCAGGACGCCGTCTTCGGCCTCGTCATGGTGATCAACTCCGCGGTCGGCATCATCCAGGAAGTCCGCGCGAAGCGGGCCCTCGATGAACTGGCACTCCTGGCGAGTGCAAAGGTGACGGTGATCAGAGATGGCATCGAGCGCGAGGTCGAGCATGGTGAGGTCGTCTTGGGCGACCTGATCGTCTTGCGGCGCGGGGACCAGGTCGTGGTGGACGGGGAGGTCTTCGAATCCTCCGGTCTCGAGCTCGATGAGTCTCTCCTGACCGGGGAGTCGGATCCACGCCCGAAGGCGCCAGGTGACACGTGTCTATCCGGTTCCGCCGTTCTGGCCGGCAGGGGGACGATGCGAGCAATCCGGATCGGCGAGAACGCCTACGCAGCGAAGATCACCCGGGAAGCCCGGAGTTTCGATCTGGTCGGTTCCGAACTGAAGGCCGGTACCGACGACATCCTTCGTTGGGTGGGCTGGGCGATCGCGCCTACGGCGATCATCCTGGTCTGGAGCCAGGTGCAAGCGGCCGAATCGTGGGGCGATGCGGCCCGCGGTGCAATCGCCGGGACGATCGGCATGGTTCCGCAAGGCCTGGTCCTTCTGATCTCCGTGGCTCTTGCGGTTGGTGTTGCAAGGCTGGCGAAGATGCGAGTGCTGACCCAGGAGCTTGCGGCCGTGGAAGGGTTGGCCAGAGTCGACACGGTTTGTCTGGACAAGACGGGCACGATCACGGAAGGTCGCTTGCGGGTTCGCGACGTCATCCCGCTGGGGTCCGACTCCGTCAGAGAGGCCCTCGCCGCCTTTTCCCATGCCGAGCCCGATCCAAACGCCACGCTCCGAGCTCTGGCTACTGCCTTTCCCAATCCTCCAGGCTGGACGTGCCGAACGGCTGTTCCGTTCAGGTCGGACCGACGATGGAGTGCCGCCGAATACCAAGGACATGGCACGTGGGTGCTCGGAGCTCCCGATCGGTTGGGCATCCCGGATGCGATCCGCACGCTCGTCTCCGAGACCGCCGAACTCGGCCATCGCGTGCTGATGTTCGCCTCGAGCCCGGAACCGCTCGAAAAAGCGCTTCCGTCTGAGCTGGAACCGCGAGCGCTGGTGGTGATCGGTGATGCCGTCCGAGCGGATGCCGGTGAGACGGTGGCGTTCTTCGCCGAGCAGGGTGTCGACCTGAAGGTGATCTC
>JAHEIN010000105.1 GCA_024639335.1 bacterium
ACTCCGAGGTATGCGACCCCGCCTGCGGCGAGGAATCCCACACCGATGACCGAGAGCACGATTCCGAGCACTCTGAGCCGCTTTGTCATGATATGTGACCTCCTGTCACGGGTATTTGTTTCTCGGTGCATACGATGGTTCAGCCCAGACGCTTGTAGCGCCGCATTCGGCCCTATCCAGTCGCCGGAAGTCCCATCCTGATCCGACAAAGGATTCCGGTGCCTACCCGTCATCAGTGTCGGTGCTGTGTTCTCTGGTTCTGTTCGTCCATGAATCGGCTGTTGCGCGCCACCTCTTGAGTCCTGGAACAAGAATCGGCGGCTAGGTGTTGAACACTGTCGGAAGTACCCTGTGAGAGACCTCATGACCGACACCACCGTTCCCGTATCCATCGCGAGCAGTAGGCCCATAGAGCCAGGCGACATCGACATGTCCAAGCTCGAAGCCACGCTCGACTACATCCGCCCCGCCGTTCAGATGGACGGAGGAGACATCGTGCTGCTCGGTGTCGATGACGGGGTCGTCAACCTGCAGATGGTTGGCGCATGCGGAGGGTGCCCGATGTCGATGATGACGCTCAAGTCGGGCATCGAACGCATTCTCGTCGAACGCGTGCCCGGGGTCACCGAGGTTCACGCCGAGGCCTGAGTCTCTGCGGTCTAGCCTGCCAGCGTGCCCATCCCAACCGAGGTCGATGAACTCGCCGAACAGGTGCGAGCCGGCAATCGTCGCGCACTGGCGAGAGCCATCTCGATCGTAGAGGACCGCAAGCCCGACGCGGACCAGCTTCTGGCGACCACTTTTCGAGGCTCGATTGGACCGATCGTGGTGGGCATCACGGGGGCTCCGGGCGGAGGAAAGTCCAGCCTCGTCTCCGAGCTGATCGCCGGAATCCGCTCAGGCGGGCAAACGGTCGCCGTTCTCGCGGTGGACCCGTCGAGCCCCTTCACCGGAGGGGCAATCCTCGGCGATCGCATTCGCATGCAGGAACACGTCTCGGACCCAGGTGTCTATGTCAGGTCGATGTCCACTCGCGGCCATCTCGGCGGCCTTTCGGATGCAGCATCCAGGGCGCTCGTGGTGCTGTCGCATGCCGTCTTCGACGTCATCATCGTCGAGACCGTCGGCGTTGGACAGAGCGAGACCGAGATCGCCGAAGCCGCCGACACCACGCTGGTCGTGCTCACGCCGGGGTGGGGGGATGGCATCCAGGCAGCCAAGGCCGGCCTGCTCGAGATCGCCGATCTCCTGATCATCAACAAGGCCGATCTCGGCGGTGCCGATGAGGTCGAGCGCGACCTCGCACTGATGCTCGAGCTCGGAGCGCAGCCCGGCTGGGTCCCGCCCATCGTCCGGACGAGCGCAGTCGAACACGAGGGCATCACCGAGCTGTGGAGCGAGGTTCTTCGTCATCGGGACTGGCTCGAAACCGAGCACCGGGGCGTCGATCGACGGCGCGATCAGCTGTCGACGCTGATCAGAAGGGCAGCCACAGCCGAACTGGTGACCCGGTTCCAGGGCTTGGAGGTCCCGGCGGAGCTCACCGAACGTGTTGCTCAGGGCGATCTCGACCCCTGGACCGCCGCTCGCTCGCTGATCAGCTGAGTGACGGTTTCTGGGCGATGGAGCGCAGCTGAGCTTGTGCGGCTGCCAGACGCGCGACCGGGACCCGCGGCGGACTCACCGACACGTAGTCCAGTCCTTGGCTGAGGAAGAAGTCGATCGAGTCGGGATCCCCGCCATGCTCGCCGCAGACCCCGATCGCCAGGTTCGGTTTCGCTCCTCGGCCCGCACCGACCGCCATCTGGATGAGCCGGCCCACACCCGCGATGTCCAGGGTGCGGAACGGGTCCTTCGGCAGGATGCCATGCTCGAGATAGTGCCCGAGGAATGCTCCCTCGGCGTCGTCTCGACTCAGCCCGAAAGTCATCTGCGTGAGGTCGTTCGTGCCGAACGAGAAGAAGTCCGCCTCGGCGGCGATTTGGTCGGCGGTCAACGCAGCTCTCGGCAATTCGATCATGGTCCCGACTTGAACATGGATGTCGGTGGCGTGCTGTCGATTGATCGACTCGATCTCGGCGTCGACCACTCGACGCATCTCCACGAGTTCTTCGCTCGTGCTGACGAGCGGAATCATGATCTCGAGTTGGGGGTCGCCGCCTGCAGAGACCCGCCGCCGCACGGCTTCGAGCGCAGCTTCGATCTGAAGTCGATAGATGTCGGCGATGACCAGTCCGAGGCGGACTCCGCGAAGGCCGAGCATCGGGTTCTCTTCGCTCCACCGTCGGACTTGGCGATCGAGCAGTTCCAGGTCGTCCGTCGACTCACCGGATCGCACGCGCTCGAGCATGTCGCGTCCGATCTCGATCGAACTCGGGAGGAACTCGTGGAGCGGGGGATCGAGCAGCCGGACGATCACGGGGAGCCCGTCCATCTCCCGGAGGAGGTCCTCGAAGTCATCGGTTTGGGTCGATCGGAGCTCCTCGAGTCGAGCGTTTCTCTCGTCGTCGTCGTCGGTCAAGATGATTCTCTGAACGATGCCGAGGCGTTCTCCCATGAACATGTGCTCGGTGCGAGCAAGCCCGATGCCTTCGGCGCCGGCAGCTCTCGCCCGTGCTGCGTCCGGGCCCGAATCGGCGTTCGCCCTGACACCGAGTGTCCTGATCTCATCCGCCCAGTCGAGAAGGCGATCGAGCTCGGGCAGCGGCTCGGGTTCGACGAGCGGCGTCAGTCCGACGAAGACGTCGCCTGAACTACCGTCGATGGTGATTTCGTCGCCTTCGTTGATCTCGGTGTCGCCGCTCACTGCGACGGACCCCTCGATCTCGAGAGCGGAGGCGCCGGTGACTGCGGGCCTGCCCATGCCTCTCGCCACGACGGCGGCGTGTGACGTCTTCCCGCCCTGACTTGTCAGGATGCCGGCGGCAGCCGTCATGCCGTGGATGTCGTCGGGGGTGGTCTCCTCGCGAACGAGGATGATGGTTCGGCCCTCGGCTGCCATGGCCTCGGCTCGATCGGGGTCGAACACCGCGATGCCCTGGGCGGCACCAGGCGAGGCTCCGATGCCGGCGAGCAGCGGGTCCCCCGCGTGGGCCCTGTCGATTGCGGGGCGTCCCAGTTGTTCGAGCGACGCCGGGTCGACGCGGCGGATCGCTTCTTCGTGTGTGATCAGGCCTTCTTCGGCCATCTCGACGGCAATGCGAACGGCGGCCGCAGCCGACCGCTTCCCGACCCGGGTCTGGAGGATGAAGAGCTGCTCTCGCTCGACCGTGAACTCGATGTCGCACATGTCGGTCGTCGTGTGCTCGAGGTGATCCATGATCTCGGTGAGCTGCGTGTGCACGGTCGGGTGCCGGGCGGCGAGATCGTCGAGACTCATCGTGTTGCGAAGGCCCGCGACTACGTCCTCGCCTTGAGCCTGGGGGAGATAGTCGCCGTAGGCGAACTTCTCGCCGGTCATCGGGTTGCGCGTGAAGCACACGCCGGTTCCCGAGCTTGCACCGAGATCCCCGAACACCATCATCTGCACGGTCGCAGCCGTTCCGTGGTGGTCGGCGATGCCATTTGTCTTTCGATAGTGGATCGCTCGGGGCGTGTTCCACGATGCGAAGACTGCGGTGATGGCTCGACGCAGTTGGAGGAGCGGGTCCTCGGGCACTACGAGGTCGTCGGCGGCGAGAGCGGCCTCGAACCGTTCGGAGACCTGCGCAAGGTGGCCGGCGTCCAGCTCGGTGTCGGATTGAACGCCCGCTTCGGCTCGTGTCGCCTTCAGGATGCGCTGAAAGCGATCATCGGTGACGCCGAGGACCACACCACCGAACATCTGCAGCAGCCGGCGACGAGCGTCGTAGGCGAAATGTGGGTCTTCGGCCCAGACCGCCAGATCATCGATCAGGTATCTGGACGCGCCGAGGTCGAGCACCGTGTCCATCATGCCGGGCATCGACACTGCGGCTCCCGAACGAACGGACAGCAGGAGTGGAGCCGGTCCCGACCCGAACGTTCGACCCGTGCGCTCTTCCAGGTCTCCGAGCGCAGCGAGCACCTCTTCCCAGATGTCGTCCGGCAATCCGCCGTCATCGAGGACGGCTCGACAGACGCCCGTGTCGACGGTGAAGCCGGGTGGGACGGGCAGGCCCAGCGACGTCATGCGTGCGAGGCCTGCCCCTTTACCACCGAGCCGATCGACGTCTGCGCCATCGGTGGCGTCGAACGCGTGGACGTGGCGGGTCGAGGTGGGTACCGTCATTGAAGTTGCTCTCCTTTTCGAGCACGATTGTCCAAGATCGGCCGATCTTGCTCGAAGGGATTCACAAGATCAGACGATCTTGCGGCCCGTGATCTCTTCCGGGGAGATTCTCACCCAACGCCGCACCTGTGTCAGTGGCGCCCAGGGTCGGAGATCCAGATCGGCCAGCATCTCCTCCTCCTCGTCTTCCATGACGTATTTGGCGATGCCCTTCACGAGCACGCTCCATCCGGTCTTCGTCTCTGCGTCATACCCGTCGATCTCGAAAGCCACCGGCCGATGGTTCGCAGCAACTTCGAGCTTGGTGCCGTCGGCGGTACGGAAGACGATCGTGTGGTTGGTGAACCGGTAGTTCACCGGGAAGATCACCACATCGCCGTCCGCTACGAAGGCGATCCGGCCGATCTGGGTCTCGGCGAGCAGCGCATCGCACTGGGCGTTCGACAGGACCTCGAGCCCGATGTGGTCTGTGGGGGCTGCCTTGTTCGGATCGTCCATCTGGATCCTTTCATCCGTTGGGACCTGTTGCGAGCGTACCGCGCGAGTGATCGGTCGGTGGACGGTTACCGCTCGGGGGACGGGCGACACGGCTCCCGTCCCCCGCTCGGCGTCACACCGGGCTCGTCATCGTCGAGAGGTCGTCCGGCGCCTTGTCTCGAAGCGCGGCCTGGGCAGCCGCCAGCCTCGCGACCGGCACCCTCGGCGGCGAGCAGCTGACGTAGTCGAGCCCGAGGGATCTGCACAGCTCGATCGACTCGGGGTCACCACCATGCTCACCGCACACGCCGGTCTCCAGCCCCGGACGTGCACCGCGGCCTTTGCGAAGCGCGATCTCCATCAGCTGTCCGACGCCATCCGCGTCCAGTGTCGCAAACGGATTCCGATCGAGGATGCCTTCCTCGAGGTACGCGACGAGGAAGGCCTTTTCGGCGTCGTCCCGAGACAGCCCGTAGGTCATCTGCGTCAGATCGTTGGTGCCGAAGGAGATGAAGCCGGCGTATTCGGCGATCTGATCCGCCGTCAGAGCTGCCCGCGGCGTCTCGATCATCGTCCCGAACTCGTACTCGATCGTGGCGTTCGCCTCGTGCATGACCGCCTGCGCCTCCTCCTCGAGCTCGGCGCGCTGGCGCTGAAGCTCGTTGGCGTGAGACACCAGGGGGATCATGATCTTGGGGTGGACGTCGACGCCCTCCTTGGCGACCTGCACGGCGGCCTCGAAGATCGCCCGAACCTGCATGCGGGTCAACCCAGGCATCATCAGGCCGAGGCGGACGCCGCGAAGGCCCAGCATCGGATTGGCCTCGTGCAGTCGCTCGACTTCGACGAGCATGTGCTCGGAGGCCTCGATCTTGCCCAGGAGCTCGTCGATCTGCTCGAGCGTGGATGCACTCCTCAGGCGTATCTTCAGGTCGGCCAGCTCATGGGTGAGGTCTCCGAGGTTCGGGAGGAATTCGTGCAGCGGCGGATCGATGAGCCTGATGGTCACCGGGAGACCGTCCATCGCCCGGAACAGGCCCGCGAAGTCGCTGCGTTGGAAGGGCAGCAGCTGCGCCAGCGCCTCGGCGCTGTCTGCGGGGCTGGTCGCCATGATCATGCGTTGCACGATCGGAAGACGCGCCGGATCGAAGAACATGTGCTCGGTGCGCGTCAGCCCGATCCCCTCGGCCCCGTACGTGCGAGCGAGGAGCGCGTCGTCCGGATGGTCGGCGTTGGTCCACACACCGATGTCACGAACCTCGTCGGCCCATTCCAGGAGGCGTCGCAGCCACTCGTTCTCGAGGTCAGGGGTCCGGGTCTCGAGTTGCCCGAGGAACACGTCGCCCGTCGTCCCGTCGATCGAGATCCACTCACCCTCTGCGACGGTGGTGTCCCCGCAGGTCATCGTGCGCTCGGTCAGGTCGATGTCGACCTGCTCGGCGCCAACCACCGCAGGCTTGCCGAACTGGCGAGCGACCAGAGCAGCGTGGCTCGTGCGCCCGCCGCGTGAGGTCAGGATTCCCTGTGCGGCCAGCATGCCGTGCACGTCATCGGGCTTGGTCTCGGGTCGAACCATGATCACGGCACGTCCCTGCTCCGCCCACTCCACTGCGAGATCTGCGTCGAATGCGACCATGCCGACCGCCGCGCCGGGCGAGACGTTCAACGCAGAGGTGAAGTGGGCGCCGGAATCGACTGCCGTCTCCTTTGACTCGGGATCGAATGACGGATGCAGGAAGAACTCGACTTGGGCCGGTGTCACGCGCTCCAGCGCCACTTCGGGGGTGATCAGCCCCTCGTCGGCCATGTCGACGGCGATCCTCACGGCGGCCTGCGCAGTCCGCTTGCCATCCCTGGTCTGGAGCACCCAGAGCTTCGCCTGCTCGATCGTGAACTCCATGTCCTGCATGTTGCGGTAATGGTGTTCCAGCGTGCCCGCGATCTCGGAGAACTGTCGGTAGAGGTCTGGCATCTCGGTTTCGAGTTGCTCCATCGGCTTGGTGACGCGGATCCCGGCGACGACATCCTCGCCCTGGGCATTGGTCAGGTAGTCGCCTTCGAGCCCTGGCTCACCGGTGGTCGCATTTCGAGACATCGCGACGCCCGTGGCCGAATCGGCGCCCATGTTGCCGAACACCATCGTCTGGATGTTCACTGCGGTGCCGAGATCGTGTGCGATGCCTGCCGCGTTGCGATAGTCACGGGCACGCTTGCCGTCCCAGGAGCGGAACACGGCCTCGATGGCGAGTCGCAACTGCTCGATCGGCTCGTCCGGGAAGGGACGACCCGAGTAGCGCTCGATGATCTGCCGGAACTGTGCGATGACACCCTCGAGATCCTCGGTCGTCAACTCCGAGTCCTCTGCGACGCCACGTTCGGCGCGGGCGCGCTCGAGAACGTGTTCGAACGGCTCATCCCGGATGCCGAGCACCACCGATCCGAACATCTGGATCAGACGCCGATAGGAGTCGAATACGAAGTGAGGATCGCCGGTCTTCTCGATCATCCCGTTGACGACTTCGTCGTTCAGCCCGATGTTGAGGACCGTGTCCATCATTCCGGGCATCGAGAACTTGGCGCCGGATCGGCATGACACCAAGAGCGGGTTCGACGGGTCGCCGAACCGCTTGCTCGTCGACTCCTCGATGTGCGCAAGTGCGGCATCGACCTGCTCGATCAACTCGTCGGAGAGTGTGCCGTCGCCTGCGAGGTATGCATTGCATGCCTGCGTCGTGATCGTGAACCCCGGAGGCACCGGGACTCCGATCCTCGTCATGTCGCCGAGGTTGGCTCCCTTGCCGCCTAGAAGTCCTCGAACCTCGTCCCACTCACCACCGACGAACTGCTCTGCCTCGGCGATCTGATCGAACCCGTACACCCATGTGGACATGATTGAACTCCTCTTGCTCTCGGGGAGTATCCACCGTTGCCTGCAGGTGCGCATAGGGCAGTCGGTCACACGCTTCCGGAGAATGTCCCTGCAGGCGGGTCCGGCGATGTCCTCCGATGTTGGGACGAAGGTCCGTGGATGTCGCATCGCCGGCCGCGAATGATGGAGCCATGTTCAAGACCGTGGTACTCGCACTCGATGGCTCAGAGCACGCAGAACGAGCGCTTCAAGCGGTCGCCGAATTGGCCGGCGATGGGGCGGTGGACACCATCCATCTGCTCAACGTGGTGCCTCCCCGCGCCTCGGAGATGGTTCTTTCGGCGGAGTCCTACATCGAGATCGAGCATGCCTACGTCGCGACCCTCGGATACGAGACCGACCTCGGCCGCGAGCTTCTGGTCAGGGCGAACCAGAAGTTGAAGGCCTCCGGCGCCAAATGGATTCAGGAGCACGTGATCTCCGGTGATCCCGCCAAGCGGATCGTCGATCTCGCCGAGGAGGTGGATGCCGACCTGATCGTGATGGGCCGACGGGGTCTCGGGGGGTTCACCGGAGCGTTGCTCGGGAGCGTGACCCGTCGCGTGCAGCACGAGGCATCGACCGCAGTCCTGACCGTCGTCTAGACCGAGGAGCCTCTCCCTGATCGACCACCGTCAGGACCGGTCGACTCGGGAGGTGCCCAGATCGATCACGAGTGGACGGTGGTCCGGCTTCACCCGTCCCGGGACATCGTGACATTGGTCGCTTTCCTGCCGCTCGAAGCGTCGAGACACTGGCCATGGGCGTCCAGAAGTCGGTCGCCCGCCGGGAAGAAGCCCCGGATGAAGCGACGGGAGGGTCGTCCAGATGCGAATCCTGGTTGGAATCGATGCCTCGAGCTACTCGGTGAAGGTGTTGGAGCGGGCAGTCGGTCTGGCGCGGGCGTTCGGCGCCGAACTCGAGGTGGTGCACGTGTTCGAGATGCCGTTCGTCTATGACCTGGGGGCGGCGGTGAATGTCGAACAGTTGCGATCGGCCGAGGCGGAGGCGGTGTGGTCGGCGGCGCAGCCGGTCCTCGAGGCGGCGGACGATCTGGACATCATCCAGACCGATCTCACCGGAGGAGCAGCGAGAATGCTCGTTCACCAGGCCGGTGAGAGCAACGCCGATCTGATCGTCGTCGGGAATCGGGGACGCGGGGACCTCGCCTCACTCGTCTTGGGCAGCACGAGCCACGGGGTGATCCACACCGCTCCCTGTGACGTGTTCATCGTGGGAGGGGACGAGCGAACCGCCGAGCGCTGACGATCCCGAGATCCGGCTCCGCCGAGACAGCCCATGCAGCGGCTCCGATCGCCTCCATGTGTGCCAGACGCTCGTAGTAGTCGGGTATCTCGCGGAGATGGGCGATTGCGATCTTGGCGGTGAGCACGGGATCATCGCCGGTCACGTCGAGGTCCGGCGTTCGTGTTCCGTGCTCGAGCTCCACTGCCATCCCCACCAAGACGTCGGAGAGGTCGAAGCGCTCCGCTCCGAGATCGATCCCGATGAGGTCACACGCTCTCTCGGCATCGTGGATGCTGAATCGAGGCTTCACACCGATGATGTTCCGGTGATGAGCGGGCACGACCAAGTGCCGAAGGTCATGCTCGCGAAGGTCGGACGCGATCGGACCCGGGACCACTGCCCACCCCACTGCACGAACCTCACATCACGAGTGATCCCGGGCCGTACTCAGGCCATCGTCGGTCGGGCGACTCCGGTCGGTCAGAGTCGAAAGTCCTGTGACCGATGCGATCATCGACCGACGCTCTGCGGCTTCCTCTGCATCCAGGATTCGGATCGCATACCCCGCGTGGATCATCACGTGATCCCCGACTTGGGCGGACGGCGCGCACAACAGGCTGATTCGGGGGGATCCTGCACGCTCGGTTCGGGCTTCCGTCCCGTCGATTTCGACGATGCGATCGATACTGGGAATGCACATCGCTCAGACCTTGACTTCGGCGGCGAGCGTGAGGATGAGCTCGGCGGCTTGTTCGACCGCAGACTCGAGTGCAGGCGTGAGAGGTGTGCCGGGAGCGAAGCTGGCGCCCTCGATGCCGATCACGGTGAGTCGATGGGGGATCGTGCCGAGGATTCTCGCGAGCTCGAGCGCCTCGAACACGCCGAATCCATGCGTCGAGCTCTGGCTTCGCAACGGGACGTGGGCCGAGGACGGGTCGCCCAAGACGATGTCGGTGGCCGTCAGGGTTCCGGGTGGAGAACCCGACACCATCGCATCGACGACGATGACCTCGGGATCCGACCCGAACAGCACGATCAGATCTGAGGGGTCGCCGTCGGATTCGTAGCAGGTCACCGACTCCCGAAGCCGTTGGACGACCCTGAGGCCGACTGCGTCATCACCGCGGAATCGGTTGCCCACGCCGATGACGATCATGATCGGCGCACTCTCAGTTCGAGGAAATGGGTAGCGCAGGAGATACACGGGTCGTAGTTCCTGATCGCCTGCTCTAGCCGATGCTGCATCTCGGAGTCGGTGAGCTCGACGATCGTGGGGATGAGCCTGCGGAGATCCTCTTCGATGCGCA
>JAHEIN010000267.1 GCA_024639335.1 bacterium
CGCAACATCGAAGTGACCGACGCCGTGATCGATGGCCCTCAGAGCGCTGTGTATGACCAGGCCGAGAACCGGCTCCACGTCCAGAAGGCGGTGATGGCCCTCACCATGTGACGAGCTCTCGGAAGGAGAGCACCGGGCAGGAAAGGAAGACCGATGCCACGCGCCGTGGTGGCGATAGGCGGCAACAGCCTCATCACCGACCCCAAACACCAGACGGTCCAAGATCAATACCTGGCGGCGGCCGAAACAGACCATCACATCGCAGCGATGGTCGCCGGGGGATTCGACGTCGTGATCACGCATGGCAACGGCCCCCAGGTGGGATTCATCCTGCGTCGGTCCGATCTCGCCCGTCACGAGTTGCACGAAGTCCCTTTGGAAGTGTGCGTAGCCGACACCCAGGGGGCGATCGGCTATCTCCTTCAACAGAACCTCCTCAAGGACTTCCGACGCTTGGGCATCGACAAGTCGGTTGCCACCGTCGTGACGCAGGTGGAGGTGGCCCAGGACGACTCCGCGTTCACAACGCCAACCAAACCCATCGGGTCATTCCTCACAGAAGCGGAGGCTCGCGAGCGTCATGAACGCGAAGGCTGGGACGTGGTGGAGGATGCCGATCGCGGCTGGCGTCGAGTCGTGGCCTCCCCGGCACCCATCCGAATCGTCGAGATCGATGTCATCCGACATCTCCTCGACGAGGGTGTCGTGGTGATCGCGGCCGGCGGAGGCGGCATTCCCGTCGTGGCCGACGAAGAGGGCGACCTCACCGGCGTACCAGCGGTCATCGACAAGGATCACGCATCGGCCCTTCTCGCAAATGACATCGGCGCGGAGTTGTTGCTGATCTCAACCTCCATCGAGCAAGTGGCGCTCGACTTCGGGACGCCGGGTCAGCGGTTCGTCAGCGAACTGAGCCTCGCCGACGCCAAGCGGTATCTCGCGGAGGAACGCCATTTCAAAGCGGGCTCGATGGAGCCGAAGATCGCGGCCGTCATCGACTTCCTCGAGGGCGGAGGTCGAAGGGCCATCATCACCACCCCGGCGAACATCAAGTCCGCGCTCGCCGGCGATGCCGGGACCCACATCCTGCACTGACTCGCATCGGTAGGCCGTTCTGGGATGGTGCCGACTCTCAGAATCGGTGCGCCTATTGACGACGTGTCCGGCGCTCTGCACAATGTCGCAGCACCGAGTCCGACCACTCGCGGCTCACCTCCGCACTCCGCCCCGGATGTGCAACGCAGACGTGCATCCGAGGTGCCGCGCGGGAGTCGGGCGAACCCACTGGAAGTTGACCACCGATGAGCCGCATCCTCACCCTCTCCGCTGCCCAGATGGGGCCCGTGCAGCGCGATCACACACGGGACGATGTCGTGGAGCGACTCATCCACCTCCTGCGCGAGGCGGCGGAGCAGGGCGCAGATGTCGTCGCGTTTCCCGAGCTGGCGCTGACCACGTTCTTTCCTCGCTGGCATGTGCCCCTCGAAGACGTCGAGCATTACTACGAGACGGAGATGCCGAACAGGTTCACCAAACCACTCTGGGATGAGGCCGCTCGGCTCGGCGTCGGGTTCTCGCTCGGCTATGCCCTCAAACAGGAGGACGGACGGCGCTTCAACGTCTACCACCTGGTCGAGCGGGATGGCCGGACCGTTGGGGTGTTCCGTAAGGTCCACATCCCCGGACACGTAGAACACGAACCGTGGCGAAACTTCCAACACGCCGAACGGCACTACTTCGAGCCAGGGGACGACTTTCCGGTGTGGCGCGCCTTCGGCGGGCTCTTCGGGATGGCCATCTGCAACGACCGGCGCTGGTCCGAGACGTATCGGGTGATGGGGCTTCAGGGCGTGGAGGTCATCCTCATCGGCTACAACACGCCGCTCCACTACGCACCCGACCCGACGCAGAACTCGCTCCAGGCATTTCACAATCACCTCGTGATGCAGGCCGGGGCGTATCAGAACGGCACATTCGTGGTGGGGGTGGCCAAGGGCGGACTCGAAGAAGGTGTCGAGTCCCTGGCGCATTCGGCGATCGTGGCACCGTCGGGACAGATCATCACCCAGGCCGTGTCCACCGGTGACGAGGTCATTGTGGCTCGGGTCGACCTCGATCTCACGAAATCGTACAAGGAGACGCTCTTTCACTTCGACACCTACCGCATCCCGCAGGCCTACTGGCGCATCGGTGAGCAAAAGGGTGTTGTGCCGCCGCCTGAGGATCCCGACTGAATGCTCGCCATCTGGCTGCCGACAGCCGCCAGATTTTCCCGAAGAGGCTTGCGGCTCTTTTCCGTTGACCCATCCTCAGAGACGCTGGAGACACCTGCCGTCGCAGCAGTGGATTTCCGTGAGCGTGCCCACCACTCCCCGAACGAAGAGGAAGGTGATGGCTGTGGCTACAAACACGACTACTCAGCAGCCCGGGCTCGAGACGAAGCGAGAGGTTCGCAGGGCATCCCGTACTCCGTGGATCCTCACTGGGATCTTTGGAGTGGTGGCGGTGCTTGCGATTGTCTTCGCATTCATGGCGGCCGGCGAATCCGAACCGACGGCTGCCGACGAGGCAACTGCGCTCGAGGAGCTACTCACCCAAGAGCGAGCAGTTCTCGACTTCTATTTCGCAGAGAGTGACTCGTCGACCTACATCGCCATGTACGCCACCGATGACGTGACCTATATCGATCCATCATCGGGTGGCAT
>JAHEIN010000268.1 GCA_024639335.1 bacterium
TTCCGATGGATCGGAGGGACGGCCTGGTCCCCGGACGGACGATGGCTGGCGTTCTGTGCCCGGCAGACCGAGACGACTCAGGATCTGCTCTGCTACGACACGTTCGAGTCGAGGCTCCACGTCCTCGGCACGGGTGCGTTCGTCGACTACGAGCCCTCGTTCGATCCGGAAGGCCGCTTTCTCTTCTTCCTCTCTTCGCGGGTGTTCGACCCGGTGCCGGACTCGGTCTTCCACGACTACGGGTTCCCCTCATCGACGCTCGTGATGATCGTTCCGCTGCGGGCGGGCTCACCGGTGCCGTTCCGACTCCCATCGAAGGAACCGCGCGCTCCCGGGGGAAACGGCGCCGCTGCGAAAGATGGGAAGAAGGGGGAGGGCGGCGGCGAGAAGGGAGTTGCGGTCGAGATCGACCTCGCCGGCATCACCGAGCGGATCGAAGCGCTCCCGATCCCGGCCGGCCGACACCTCCGGCTTCGCGCGGCCTCGGGACGCGTCTACGTCCTCTCCTACCCGGTGCGGGGAGCGCTGGGTACCCCCAGCATCGGCGGCGATCGACCGAAAGGCGTCCTGTCTTCATTCGATCTCTCAACCGACAACTACGAGACCGTCGCCGAGGGTGTGACCGCGTTCGATGTGTCCGCCGACGGCAAGACACTCGCCATCTGGGACGGTTCCAAGCTCCGGGTCGTGGCCGTGGGATGGAAGGACGACAAGTCGAGCAAGGACACGCCCGGTCGCGACACCGGGTTCATCGACATGTCACGCGTGCGCGTCGAGATCGAGCCAGGGGCCGAATGGCGACAGATGTTCACCGAGGCCTGGCGTCTCCAACGGGACTACTTCTGGTCGGAGGACATGACAGGCGTGGACTGGGTCGCCGTGCACGATCGATACCTCGCGCTGGTCGATCGCGTGGCGTCGCGTTCGGAATTCAGTGACCTTCTCTGGGAGATGCAGGGCGAGTTGGGGACGTCGCACGCATACGAGCTCGGTGGCGAGTACCGGCCAGAACCGGGCTACACGCTCGGGCGGCTGGGCGCGGACATCGAATGGTCGAGGGGAGCCTGGCGGATCAGGAACATCCCGCATGGCGACAGCTGGAAGTCCGATGCCCGCTCGCCGCTCACCCGGTCGGGGGTCGACATCGATGTCGGAGATCGAATCCTCGCGATCGAGGGAGTGGCCCTGGATCGTGTCACTCCGCCGAATTCCCTCCTCGTGGACCGGGGTGGTCGCACCGTCGCCATGGAGGTCGCCCGCGGCCGGAAGCGCTCCCGCCGGGTGATCGTCGAGCCCCTCAAGAGTGAGACGGCGCTCAGATATCGCGACTGGGTGGAGTCGAATCGTCAGGCCGTCAGCGAGGCCACCGGCGGCCGATGCGGATACATCCACATCCCCGACATGAGTGCGCCCGGGTTTGCCGAGTTCCATCGGTCGTGGCGAGCGGAGGTCACCTCAGACGGGCTGGTCATCGACGTCAGGTTCAACCGAGGAGGCAATGTCTCTCAGCTGATCCTCCAGAAGCTGCTGCGCGATCGCCTCGGGTACCGGGTCACCAGATGGAGCGTCCCGAGAGCGTTTCCCACCGATGCTCCCGCCGGCCCCATGGTGTGTCTGACCAACGAGTTCTCGGGGTCGGACGGCGACATCTTCTCGCACACCTTCAAGATGCACGGCCTCGGCCCGCTGATCGGCACGAGGACCTGGGGAGGCGTCGTGGGTATCTGGCCTCAGCAGTCCCTCGTGGACGGAACCGTCACCACCCAGCCCGAGTTCGGGACCTGGTTCCACGACGTCGAGTTCGCAGTCGAGAACTATGGCACCGACCCCGACATCGAGGTGGTCGTCGCCCCTCACGACTACGGGGCGGGCGCCGATCCCCAGATGGAGCGGGCGCTGGCCGAGCTGATGCGGCTCGTGGTGGCGCACGACCTCGAGTTGCCGGACTTCTCGGTCCGACCGTCCACCGAACCGCCCCGGCTCGACTGAGCGTCGTGCCGGCGCACGCGAATCCGTCCTCGGGCCCGAGAGTGCCATGCAAGTGACTAGTCCCTTGGTGTTTTACTTTCATAGTCATTAGGTCTAAAGTCTCATCCCGCCGAAGCCGAACGAGCGAGTGGGAAACCGAACGAGTGAGTGGGATGCAACGACGCAGGCGGATTCTGGTCCTGATCGCAGCGCTGGCGGTCATGACGACCACCATGGGACTCAGCCCGGCGATCGGCGCCGTCGATCCGGGCAGCGCCGAGGCGCAATTCGTCGACCTGATCAACACCGAGCGCACCTCTCGGGGTCTCAGCCCGCTGTCGGTCGACCCCGATCTCGCCGCAGGGGCCCGCAGCCAGGCTGCTGCGATCCGTGATGCCGGCCGTCTCTATCACAATCCGAACCTCGGCTCGGTGACGACGGGGTGGTCGTGGATCGGCGAGAACGTCGGGTACGGCTACGACGTCGCCAACCTGCACAACGCCTTCATGAACTCGTCGGGGCATCGAGCCAACATCCTCAAGGCCGGGGCGACCCACGTGGGCCTCGGCGTCGTCGTCGACGGCCCGACGGTCTGGGTCGCCGAAGTGTTCATGGCCTCGAACCGGACCGCTGCGTTCACGCCACCGTTCGTGGACGACGACGGCTCGCCCTACGAACCTTCGATCATCAAAATCGCCGACGCGGGTATAACGAGTGGGTGCTCGTCAGACCTGTA
>JAHEIN010000269.1 GCA_024639335.1 bacterium
TGACGAACGCGGCGGGCGTCGGCGCAGAAGTCGAGGCGGATACCGTCCCTTTGATCGACGGGGTGATCGAGCTGGCCGGGCAGGGCCACCTGCCGGGCGGGTCGAAGCGCAACATGAAAGCCCTCGCCTCCACCGTCGATTACGGGAGAGTGGGATCGCCGCTCCGGGAGATCCTCGCCGACGCCCAGACATCGGGTGGGTTGCTCATCTCGGTACATCCCGATCGCCTCGATTACCTGATGGCCGCACTTGAGGCAGAACGCACGCCGGTGGCGGCAGTGATCGGGTCGATAGTCTCCGGAGAAGGCATCCGGCTGAGCTGAGAAGGGGCCCTCCTACACTGGTCGGTCATGCCTTCTGCAGTCTCTCGCCAGGTCTGGGTGATCTCGATAGGGGTCGGCTTCGTGATGGCAGGACTCACTCTGGTCGCCCCGATCCTTCCGCTGTACGCCCTTGAGTTCGGCGTTTCGTATACGGCAGCAGGCGCCCTCATTACCGGCTTTGCCGTCGCCAGATTGGCATTCAGCGTGCTCGGAGGAGTGGCCGGTGATCGCTGGGGAGCAAGGAGGGTAACCGTCTTCGGCACCGCCCTCCTGGCCGTCTCGAGCGTCACAGCCGCGCTGGCTCCCAACTACGGAGTCCTGCTTGGTTCCCGGTTCATAGAAGGCGTCGGCTCGGCGATCTTCGCAACCACTGCATTCCAGTACCTCCTCCAGATCACCCCGCGTGAACGTCTAGGGCGGGCGACCGCCGCCTTCCAGACCGGTCTTCTGGTCGGCGTAGCCATCGGACCGTTCGTGGGTGGTCTGCTCGCCGAAATCGGTGACTTCCGTACGCCGTTCTGGGCGTATGCAGGGCTTGCCGCATTGGTTTCGGTGATGGCCTGGTTCTTCATCGAGGACCTGCCGTCGCGGGGCACCAGTGCCCGCCGGGTGTTCAGTGCTGCGGCAAAACTCGTACGTTCTCGGTCGTTCGTCTCCTTGATGCTGGTTGGCTTCTCGATGATGTTCATGCGCTCGGGAGCCAGGGTCACGCTGTTGCCGCTCTATGCCGAGCAGAAGCTCGGCTTCGGAGCGGGAGACATCGGGATCCTGCTCTCGGTCTCGGCACTGACGAACCTGCTGATCGTCAACCCGGCAGGACGATTCGTCGATTCTGTCGGACGGAAGCCGGTGGCGCTGGTTGGACTGACTACGGCTGCGCTGGCAACGGCTGCGTACGGACTCTTCGATTCTTTCGTGGGGCTTCTCATCGTGTCCATGGTGTTCGGCCTGACCGCGGGACTCGCCAGCATCGCCCCTCCCGCAATGGTCGGCGACCTCGCTCCGGAAGGGGCGGAGGGATCTGCCGTCGGTGTGTACCGGATGGCCGGTGATCTCGGCTTCGTTTTCGGTCCGCTGGCCCTCGGCGCGGTGGCGGATACGGGCGCTTTCACGTCCGGTTTCTTCATTGCAGCCGGGATCATGCTGGTCGCCGCCTTCCTGCTGAGCTTCGTGCCTGAGACCCGCCGTACCCCGGTCACCGACTCGGTATCGTGAATCTTCCATGACCAAGCGTTCTCCTCACCTCGACGAGCGTCTGACCAGGATCGCCTCCGCCCTCTCCATAGGCGGTCTCCAGAGGCACCTGTTCTTATGCGCTGAGCAGACAGCGCCCCGGTGTTCGACCTATGAGCAGTCCTCGGAGTTGTGGAACTACACGAAGCGCAGGTTCAAGGATCTGGACTTGGCCAGCGCTCCACCTCCATGGAGAGGGTTTTCCGACGAGGCCGCGCCGACGGACTCACCGGTGGGCCGCGCCCCGGCTCTGCGAACAAAGGTCGACTGTCTTCGGATTTGCGAGCAAGGGCCGATCGCGGTGGTCTACCCGGACGGCATCTGGTATCGCTCAGTGGACTGTGATGTCATGGAGCGGATAATCCAGGAGCACCTGATAGGTGGCGTTCCGGTCGAGGACTATGTGTTTGCCACCGACCGACTGGGAGGTTCGTTGTGAGGCGATGGATCGGTCGAGGTCTGCTCGCCTGGCTGGGGTGGAGACTGTTCGGTCCCGAGCCGCAGCCGAAGACGGACGGGGCTCAGGAGCACCCCCTGAGATTGCCGGGACGAACGGTGTTCGTCGGTGACCATGAGTTCTTCGTCAGGGAAGCTGGTAGTCCGGATGCTCCTCCGCTGCTTCTGGTACACGGGTGGGGAGATCACGGTCTCGTCGTCTGGTGGAAGCTCATCGGGAAGCTGGCGAGCAGGTATCGGGTGATCGTCCCGGACAACAGGAATACGGGGAAGTCGGATGGCCTTCGCACTCGCTACGAGATTGCAGACGTAGCCGACGATCTGGCAGGCATCATGACTGCGCTCGGAATCGACAAGGCCCACATTGCCGGATACTCGATGGGGGGATTAGCGGCCCTGGAACTGGCTCATCGCCATCCCGAGCGGGTGGACAAGCTGATCCTGGCCGGGACGTCCGCCGGTCCGGCCCGTTCGACGATCGAGCGAGTGGTTGGTGGAACCGTGATCGTGGTCGCCCGTGCCTTCACTCGCTTGACCCGCTCGGAGTGGTCCCGAGCCCGGACCTCCTATCTGGCCAACGTCGGGGCCGTACTACCGAAGCACCTTCGCTGGGCATATCGAGAACACCAGAACAACGACGCCGACCTCTTCTGGCTGGCCGGGTCGGCCGTCAACCGGTTCGACGC
>JAHEIN010000011.1 GCA_024639335.1 bacterium
CCGAATGTCGAGATCATGGAGAGGGGAAGCTCCTCGGAGTGGTCGACCACATCGCCGAGGCTCTCGCCCGAGGGCAACGCCGACTTGACCCAGCCGAAGCACCAGTCGGCGAAGAACAGGCGGCCGTCGAGCTCGGGGATGGCGCTCCCCCGATAGACCGGCCCTCCGGTGATCGAACAGGCCGGAGTCTCTGCGTGATTCAACGGGAGCGCCGGCTCAACGAGATCCGTCTCGGGGGTTCCACCGTAGAAGTCGACCGGCCCCTCCTTGATCGGCCATCCGAAGTTGCGGCCCGGATCGGAGATGGGAGCCGCGTTCAGTTCCTCGAAGTCCTCCTGGCCGACGTCGCCGATCCAGAGGACCGAGGTGGCGGCATCGATCGAGAACCGCCAGGGGTTGCGCAAGCCCCAGGCGAACACCTCCGGGGCGCCGCCTCCCGACGCGAAGGGGTTGTCAGCCGGGATCGCATACGGCTTCGCCGAATCAACGTCGATCCGCACGATTGCGCCGAGAATCGTGTTCGGGTCCTGACCGTTCACACTTGCCCGCGCTCCGTCCCCCACCGACAGGTACAGCAGGCCGTCGGGGCCGAACTCGACGTGGCCACCGTTGTGGCGGATCTTGTCGGCTTCGCGGTCGACGACCAAGAGCACAGACGCCGAGGACGGATCGAGCCGATCGTCGACCACCCGGTACTCGACGAGTTGATTGTCGTTGTCCGGCCGGGAATGAAACACGAATACCCGGTCGGGCTCGGACGGGTGGAACGCGAAACCCAGCAGACCCTGCTCGATTGAACCCTGGTGCGCGACCTCGGAGAGATCGGCGAAAGGCTCCTCGGGCTTCACACCTTCTGGCCCTACTGCGTAGACCCTGCCGCCGCGTTCGACGACGAAGACACGGTCATCGCCGGTCCTGACTGCGAGCTCGACAGGCTCGGAGAACCCACCTGCGATCTCCGCCAAGGCGAGCCCCTCGAGCGGCGGAAGCGTCGTCGTCGTCGTTTCGAACACCGTGTTGGCCGTTGCCACCTGGGTCGTCGACACCGACGGCTGAGTGGTCGGCGAGGCGGTTGGCGGACTGGTCGTGGTCGCCACCGAGTCCTGGCTCACCGGTTGCTCGGCGGCCGCGCAGCCGGCGAGGAGCAGGGTGGCGCCGAGACCCAACAGGGCGAATCGCTTGGCGGCTCGACCGCATCCGGGGTCCAAGACTCAGATCAACTTGCGTTCCGCAGCCCACCGGGTGAGCTCGTTCCGGTTGGACAGCTGGAGCTTGCGCAACACCGAGGAGACGTGGGACTCGATCGTCTTGATCGAGATGAACAGCTCCTCGCCCGCCTCTCGATACGTGTAGCCCCGGGCAATGAGACGCAGCACCTCACGCTCTCGATCGGTGAGCTGGTCTAGCTCAGGGTCGATGTCCCCCACGGGCATCGCAGAGAATGCATCGAGTACGAACCCTGCAAGGCGGGGCGAGAACACCGCATCACCTGCGGCGACCCGTCGGATCGCATCTCCGAGTTCCTCGGCCGAGATCGATTTCGTGACGTACCCGCGTGCGCCGGAGCGAACGACAGCCACGACGTCATCGGAGGCGTCGGAGGCGCTCAGCGCGAGGAACTTGATGTCGGTGTCCTTGTAGGCAGCCGCCACCTCACGTCCACCGCCGCCGGGGAGGTGCACGTCCAAGAGCACGACATCCGGCTGACGCTCGCCGATCAACTCGATCGCAGCCTGCGTGTCGGAGGCCTCGCCGATCACGTCGACATCGTCTGGCAGGGCACCGCGAACCCCTGCACGAAACAAGTCGTGGTCGTCGACGATGAACACTCTGATCGTGTCATCCGGCATCGCTCTGGATCCTTTCGATTGGGACCGTCATTCTCCACTCCGTGCCTGTGCCGTCGGTCGATCTCACCGTGGCCTGTCCACCGAGCCCCTCCACTCGATCGATGATGGAGCTGCGGACACCCTGTCGGTCGGCCGGCACAGACCCGAGATCGAATCCCGCACCTCGATCGCGAACATAGACCGCGAGAGACCCGCTCGCCGACTCGCCATAGACATCGATCTCATGGACGCCGGCATGGCGCGCGGCGTTGGTGATGGCTTCACCGGCCGCGGCGATCAGACCCGACACGGTCGGGGATGGCCCTGCATCTCCCACCACCACGACATCGATCGAGACCTCGAACCGATCCTCGACATCGGCCGCCGCCTGTTTCAAGCCTTCCTCGAATCCCGGATCGTTCGACGCCGCTGCCCCGAACAGCCAGTCTCTGAGCTCGCGTTCTTGGCGCCGAGCAGAGATCGTGACCTTCTGAGGGTCACCGGCATCCCGCTGGATCAAGGCAAGTGTCTGAAGGACAGAATCATGGAGGTGACGGCCGATGTCGGCGCGCTCTGATTCCCGAGCCGCCGACGCTCGCGCCTCGGCGACGGCGTCGTTTGCTGCGACCAACTGCTCTTCGGCCTGTCGCAGCACGTCGCCGATCCAGGCAACGAGCACACCAACGCCCAGGTAGGCGAATATCAAGGTCGTCTGACCGATGATCTCTTGGAACGAGATGTCATCGACGATCGTCCCCAGCACGGTGACCACCAGGACTCCCGCCGATACGAGTCCCTCGACTCGGCCTCGAAGCGCAGCGATCGCCACCACGATCAGCGGCAGCCCCCCGTAGAACGACGCTGTCGTGCCGGCGATATCTGGGGCGAACAAGCTGAGCACGCCGACGGCCAGATCGACCGCGAGCATCTCTCGGGACAGTGCACGTTCTGGATAGGCGACAACGGTGGCTGCCAACGCCCAGAGGAAACCGATCACGATCATCCCGATCACGTAGGCCGGGCGAACATCGGCGTCCCGGGCCAGCGTGACCGCTCCCAGGATCGCCATCCACACCGCCGCGACGATGCGGGAGCCGGCAGCGATCCGGGCGAACGTCGAGTCGATACCCCCGTCGAATGTCGATCGGAACGGTTCCATGTTCCAACGATACGACCCAGGCCGACCGAATCCGGGCATCGTCAGGCGCACGAGACGGACAACACACCGGCAGTAGCCTCTTCGACGATGTTGCGTGTCTTCGGGCTCATTGGGTTGTTTACTGCGGTGACCGCCTGCCAACAACAGCCGGTCGGAGTGGAGCCGACGATCCCCATCCCGACGGTCACGACCATCGCGTCGGTTGTCGAATCGACCGCAGCCACTCCAACGACCCCGAGCAACCGAGCCGACGACAGGTGCTTCGACCCTGATCCCCCTCTGGTCGACGACGGCTTCCTCGGGCGCTTCGATAGCCAGGACAGCGACTCTCGCGCCCTTGCTGGTTTCAAATGGAGCGAGACCGGCGAGTGCGCAGCTCTGACCCTGTCGTTTCGCTCAGAGGCAGGTGCCCCGGCCGTGGACCCACCCGAGTTCCGGGCCGAGTATCTGCGCCATACGGCGGTCGTTCGTTTGGAACTCGGGTCGGGGATCGGCGAGTCGGCGGTATCGGAGCAGGCACTCGACACCGGCCTGCTGGAGACGGCTTTCGTTGCATTCGATCCGGCGGCCGACGCTCTGGTCGCAGACATCCACTTGGCAGCGGGTGCCACCGTGCGCGTCCGGCCGGTGTCGTCGCCCGCACGGATCATCGTCGAGATCGAATCGGATGGGAAGGCGGCGGCAGGCACCGCCACCGTGGGTGAGGCCGTTGTCCTTTTCGCCCCTGAGTCGTCACAGCCTCCGCTGCTGGTTCAAGGCTACGGTCGGTCCGGCCTGGAAGTCAGCAGCAGCTTCGAAGCGGGCAGCCGCGTCCTCGACGACACCATCATCCTCGGGCCATCGCCAACACGCTGGACGATATTCGAGTGGACGATTCGGGACTTTCAGCCAGGTCCGGTCGTCATCAGCGTTGGCGACGCCGCACCCGTGGAGTTCATCAGTCGGTGAGCCCCGGTATCGGGTTGATGGTCACCGTCCCGGATTCGAGATCGACGGACGGGACCAGGTCGTGGACGAACGGCACTTCGAAACGAGCGCCGCCATCAGTGGCGATCTCCAGCCGAACCTGGGCGTGTCCCTCCACGATCCCCACGACCTTCCCGAGCGGTCGACCGTCGAGATCGACCGCCTCGAGACCGATCATCTCGTCCGGCCAGTACTCGTCTTCGGCCAGAGTGCGGCGGTCCGCGGGATCGATCGTCAACTCATGGCCGCGCAGCAGTTCGGCGGCATCTCGGGTGTGGTGGTCCGCGAAACGGAGATGAATGCCCTTGTCGGCCTCGCGAACGTCGTCCACGACGAGGTCTGATCCGTCGGGACCGGGGAAACGAGCGCCGGCGACAAACCGGTCGGGATGGTCGCTCTCCACCCGGACAGTGACGTGACCACGCATGCCGTAGGGCTTTCCGATGAGCCCTACGAGAACCCGTTCAGTCGACGAACTCAACGCCCGCCGTGACTCCCTCTTCCTCCGCTGCCGCCTGTGCCACGGTGCGAATCGCCCGTGCAACACGCCCACGGCGGCCGATCACCCGTCCGAGATCTCCCTTGGCGGTGCGAACCTCGGCGAGCACCTCGTCGGGCCCTTGCTCGATCATCGTGATCGAGACCTCGTCGGGCTTGGAGACGATCTGTTTGACGATGTAGCCGACTACGTCTTCGACGATCTTGCCGCTGTCGCTCACCGTCATTCCTCCTCGGAGGCGTCGGCGTCGGCCTCTTCAACGCTCGGCTCATCGGCCGGCGTCTCATCAGCGACAGGCTCGGGCTTCGCACCGACGGTGTGGATCCTCCCGGCAGAGACCTTGAACTTGGACGTCACTCCGGAGATGTCGAGCAGCTTGGCGACGGCCTCGGTGGGCTGCACACCCTTCTTCAGCCAGTCGACGGCTTTCTCCTCGTCGATCTCGATCAGCGACGGCTCCTCGCGGGGGTCGTATCGTCCGATCAGATCGATGTATCGGCCGTCACGCTGTCTGCGCCCGTCGATCACGACTATTCGGTAGTACGGGGACTTCTTCTTCCCCATGCGCGTCAGGCGCATCTTCACGGCCATCTGTTCACCTCTTGCCTCGTCGACCGGGGGCGAGCCCGGGCATCCCGGGGAGGCCCTTTCCTCCGGCCATCTGTTTCATCATCTTCTGTGCATCTGCGAATTGCTTGAGCAGACGGTTGACGTCCTGGGGCTTCGTTCCCGAGCCGTTCGCGATGCGACGCCGTCGGCTTCCGCCGATGATCTTTGGTTTGTGCCGTTCCTCGGGGGTCATCGAACGAATGATCGCTTCGACCCTGGCGAGATCCCGATCATCGACATCGACATCTTTGAGCGCGGAACCGGCGCCCGGGAGCATAGCAAGGATGTCCTTGAGAGGCCCCATCCGCTTGATCATCTGGAACTGATTGAGGAAGTCGTCGAGGGTGAACTCACCCTTGGCCATCTTCTTCACCGAGCGCTCGGCGTCTTCTTCGTCGATGTGCGACTCGGCCTTCTCGATGAGCGAGAGGACATCCCCCATCCCGAGGATCCGACCGGCCATCCGCTCGGGGTGGAAGGGTTCGAAGTCGTCGAGTCCCTCACCCACACCGGCGAACTTGATGGGAACACCGGTGACTTCTCGTACGGAGATCGCCGCGCCTCCTCGGGCATCACCGTCGAGCTTGGAGAGGACGACTCCGGTCACTTTGGTCTGCTCAGAGAAACCGGTCGCCACGTTCACGGCGTCCTGGCCAGTCATGGCGTCGACGACCAGGAGCACCTCGTGAGGGGTCACCTCCTTCTCGATGTCGGCCAACTCCTTCATGAGGTCGGTGTCGATCTGGAGCCGGCCGGCTGTGTCGATCAGCACCACGTCGTGGCCTTGGCGCACCGCCTCTTTCATGGCGTTCTTGACCAGCTTGCGGGGACGGGAGGTTCGTTCGGTGTATACGGGAACACCGATCCGTTCACCGAGACGCTCCAGCTGGTCGATGGCGGCTGGGCGCTGGAGGTCGGCGGCGACGAGAAGCGGCTTCTTGCCATCGCCCTTGAGCCGCTTGGCGAGTTTGCCCGTCGAGGTGGTCTTTCCCGAGCCCTGGAGGCCGACCATGAGGATCGTGAGCGGCTTCGGGCCCTTGTTGAGTTCGGCGGTGCCTTCCCCCAGAGTCTTGATGAGCTCCTCGTGGACGATCTTGATGACCTGCTGCCCGGGTGTGAGGCTCTTCTGGACATCGGCTTCGAGCGCTCGATCTTTGATCCGGCCGAGCATGTTGCGGGCCACGCCGACGTTGACGTCTGCTTCGAGCAACGCGAGGCGCACCTCGCGGAGCGCCGCGTCGATGTCGGCCTCCGACAACTTGCCCTTGCTCCGCAGCCGCGTGAAAACGTCGTCGAATCGATCGGTGAGGGTGTCGAACATGTGTCGGGAACGGTAGTACTGGTCACGGCGTGCGCCGTACGCCTCATGTCCCACGCCTCACGTCCCACGCCTCACGCTCCACGCCGAACGCTCCACGCTCCGACGCGGCTGTGGGAGTCGGGCCACCGCTCCTACCGATGTTCTTGGGTCGGCGCTGCCACCCGACCTCAACGTGGAAATCCGGCGAGCCGCGCAATGGTGACGACGCAAGAACAGAGGGGAAACCTGGGTCACACCCGGCGGCAGCGACTCCGCTGTCACATCGAGTGGAGGACCGTTCCTGTGACGGAGGCCGCAACCCGCAACCAACCCGGACCGCCGACCACACACACGAATCGACGTCACAAGAACACGATCACCACCAACGAGAACGCGCTGAGCGACCGCTCTCTTTTTCCGATAGAGGTCTCTCGGTAGCCTCGTTCAGACTTGAAAGGTCGGGGATGAGCGCACAAGACACCGATGCATTACTGCGAGCGGACATCCGGAGGTTGGGGTCCCAGCTCGGCGACGCGCTCATCCGTCAACACGGGCCAGAGCTACTCGAGCTGGTCGAGCGGGTTCGCACTCTCACCAAGGAGGGCCGATCCAGCGGCGGCGAGTTTCAGGAGCTCGACCAGCTCCTGAGATCTTTGGACATCGAACAGACCATCAACCTGGTTCGGGCGTTCTCGGCGTACTTCTATCTCGCCAATGTCGCCGAGCAGACCCATCGAGTAGGCGATCTGACGATGCTCGACTCGGACCGCACGCTTGCAGCCACCGTCGATCGGATCCTCGAGGCGGATCTCGATCCCGAGTTGGTGACCGGCGTGCTCGATCGCCTGGAGCTGCGGCCCGTCTTCACGGCACACCCGACAGAAGCGGCCAGGCGCACCCTGCTCACGAAGCTCGGCACCATCGCAGAGCTCTTGGACGACCGGCTCAGCCCACGCAGGACCGAGGCCGAGCTCGAGCGTATCGACCGTCGAGTCGCCGAGATCATCGATCAGATCTGGCAAACCAACGAACTGCGCTCTGCCCGGCCGCAACCGATCGATGAGGCGAGGTCGGCGATCTTCTATCTCGGCCAGCTCGAGACCGAGGTCCTGCCCGGGTTGGGCGAAGACATCTCGATTCAACTCGAGCGCCTGGGCAGGCCTCGCACGAGATTCGGCGTCCCGGTCCGGTTCGGCACCTGGGTAGGAGGCGACCGAGACGGAAACCCGTCGGTGACAGCGGAGACCACGCTGTCGGTGCTCGAGGTGCAGCACGACCATGGCCTTCGGAATCTCATCGAGATGATCGAAGTCGCCGCAGAGGAGATGTCGACGTCCTCGGCCATTCGAGGAGTGAGCGAGGAACTGGGACAGAGTCTCGAACAGGACCGTTCGCATCTCCCGGGCGTCTGGGAGCGTTTTCGCACCCTCAACGCCGAGGAGCCGTACAGGTTGAAGTGTGCGTACATCCATCAACGGCTCAGGAACACCCGCAGCCGCATCGCCGACGGGTCGAAGCACGTTCCCGGTGAGGACTATCGCGTGCCACAGGATCTGGTCGACGAGCTCGAGATCATGCATCGGTCGTTGGCCGCCGACAGCGGGCAGCTGATCGCCGATGGCGTGCTCCGACGGGTCACGGCCACGGCATCCACTTTCGGCTTCCACATGGCCACGATGGATGTTCGCGAGCATGCCGAACGACATCATGAAGTGCTGGACCAACTGTTCCAGCGCGTCCACATCCAATACAGCAACCTCAGCCGCGAGGACCGCACCGAGCTGCTGAAAGAAGAGCTCGGAAGCCGCCGCCCGCTGTCCTCGCCGGCCACCTCTCTCGAAGGCCGGGCCCAGGTCACTTTCGACTCGTTCCGGGCGATCACGGAGGCGCTGGATCGCTTCGGCGATGACGTGATCGAGAGCTACATCATCTCGATGACGCGTGACATCGACGACGTTCTGGCTGCCGCCGTGCTGGGGCGCGAGACCGGTTTGATCGATCTCCACGGTGGGGTAGCCCGCATTGGATTCGTCCCGCTGTTCGAGACGATCGAGGAGCTGAGGCGAGCCGGCGATCTGCTCGACAGCCTCTTGTCGTGCGAGCCCTATCGGAAGATCGTCGCAATGAACGGGAACGTCCAGGAGGTCATGCTGGGCTACTCGGACTCGAACAAGTTCGGCGGGATCATGACATCGCAGTGGGAGATCTACAAGGCCCAGCGCCTGCTGCGGAGCTCCGCGCAGCGACACGGAATCACGTTACGGCTCTTTCACGGCCGTGGTGGGACGATCGGGCGCGGTGGCGGCCCAACGCACCAGGCGATCCTCGCCCAGCCCTTCGGGACGATCGACGGCCCGATCAAGGTGACCGAACAGGGCGAAGTCATCTCCGACAAGTACGGCCTTCCTCCGATCGCCGCCAGAAATCTCGAGCTGGCACTCTCGTCGGTACTCGAGGCCTCGCTGCTCCACCGGGTGTCCCGCCAGCCGAAGGACGTGCTCGATGTCTGGACGTCGACGATGGAGGCCGTATCGGACGCTGCCTTTGCGAAGTACCGGGCGCTGGTCGAGTCGCCCGGACTCGTCGACTACTTCCTGTCGGCGACCCCGGTGGAGGAACTCGGTCAGATGAACATCGGTTCGCGTCCGTCCCGACGCCCTGGCGGCGGAGGTGCCGGCCTCGAGGATCTGCGGGCGATTCCATGGGTGTTCGGCTGGACCCAGTCACGCCAGATCGTTCCCGGCTGGTTCGGCGTCGGGACCGGCATCGAGACGTTCCGATCGGAACACGGGGACGATGCCCTCAGAGAGATGATGGACAAGTGGCTGTTTCTCCAGACGTTCGTGTCCAATGTCGAGATGACCTTGACCAAGACCGACATGGCCATCGCCCAGCGATACGTCGAACAGCTCGTCCCGGAGGAACACCGCCATCTGTTCGACGTGATCCGGGACGAGTACGAGCGGACCGCCGAGCAGATCGCGTGGATGACAGGTAGTGGGCTGATGGAGCGCCTCCCGGTTCTCAAGCGAACGCTGTCGGTACGTGACAACTACCTCAACCCGCTCAACTTCCTTCAGATCGCCCTGCTGGAACGCAGCCGCAGCGACCACGACGACCCCGACACTGCCCGCGCACTCCTGCTCACAGTCAACGGCGTCGCCGCCGGGATGCGCAACACGGGTTGAGTCGGGCCGGCGCCCTTCCGCCGCCGGTTCTCAGTCATCGGTCATCGGCTCTGGCCAACGGTTCGGAGATAGACGGTTGCTGTCGTCCTCACAGTTCAGGGTTTGTTTCGGGATGTCAGGGCGGACTAGCTCCGGAGTCGTGGTTTGCTGGCGGGCATGAAGAACACGAGTTTGATGGTGATCCTCGCATTGGTGGCGACGGCGTGCACTGCCGCGGTCGAATCGACGACGACCACCCTCTCCGACACGCCTCCGACGACTGTCACCCCCGAGACGACAACGACGACCGCTCCGTCCCCGGCGGGGCCGTTCGGTGAGGCGCCTGAAGTGCCTGACGGGCCGCTGTCGGAGGAGGCGATCGCGGCCGTGGATGCGATCTTCGATCGGCTCGACCGACCCATTGCCGCCTCGCACCTCGCGGCGTTCGCCGACACCGGAGACGCGAGGCTCGTCTGGCTGCTCGCCGATCTCCTCAGGTTCTCTTCTGCCCCGTCGGTCAACGAATCCGCCGTACGGGCAGCGTCGGACCTGGCCGGCGTCGAGTTCTCCGGTCCCGTCTCGTGGGTGTCCATCTCCGATCATCTCATCGCATGGGATCTGCCGTCGTTCCCGGGATACGAGTCGTACAAAGGGCGGCTCTACACCCACATCGACCCTCGGTGGGACTTCCTCTTCAGCGATCCGAACGACATCGACTACCGGCTGCTGTCGTGGGGAGGCGTCCCACCCGACGACAGGCCGTTCGGAGACGCCGAACCGTGCCGGCTCGGCTGCATCCCCTCGCTCGACGAGCCGGCCGTCACCGACGCCGCAGGCGGAGCCTGGTACCCCGAAGAACGGATCGTCTTCGGCGTCGAGATCAACGGCGCGACCCGCGCCTACCCGAAGAACATCATGGAAGTCCACGAGATGGTCAACGACACGCTCGGCGGTCGGGATTTCGGGCTCCCCTACTGCACGTTGTGCGGATCGGCCCAGGTGTTCTTCACCGACGATGTCGACGGGTTCGATCGACCAATCCTGCGGACGTCGGGCCTGCTGTCCCGGTCCAACAAGGTGATGTACGACCTGATCACCGAGTCGGTGTTCGACACGTTCACCGGCCGAGCGATCTCCGGACCGCTCTTCGAGGCCGGCCTCACACTCCCCCAAGGCTCGGTCGTCGTCTCGACCTGGGGCGACTGGAAGGCGGATCACCCCGAGACGACGATCGTTGCCCCGGACGGCGGCATCGGCCGCACCTACCGCCTCGACCCGTTGGGTGGCCGTGACGATCGAGGACCGATCTTCCCGATCGGCGAACGAGACCAACGGCTGACGGTTCAGTCCCAGGTCGTTGGGGTCGTTTCAGCCGACGGGACAGAGGTCGCCTTCCCGGCCGCCGAGGCCCGCCAACAACTCGAAGATGGCGTGCCGGTCGAACTGGCCGGGATCACTCTCGAGCTCGACGGATCGGGTCTGATCGCCTTCGAGAACGGCGAACAGGTTGCCTCCCACCAGTCCTTCTGGTTCGCCTGGAGCCAGTTCCATCCAGCTACCAAGCTCTGGTCTCCGATTGGGAACGATTGAGCTCGTCCGCCGGGTGAACTGTGAACTCCTGAGCCGACCGGTACGCTCGCTCCGAATCCCAGGGAGGACCGAGCGTGCCATTGACCGTCGTGGAACATCCGATCGCCATGCATTACCTGACCGTGCTGCGACAACGGTCGACCAGCTCTCCGGTCTTCCGGGCCGCCGCCAAGAAGCTGGCGTTCCTCCTCGTTGCAGAGGCGACGACGGATCTCGAGACGAAGCTGGTCGAGATCGAGACGCCGCTCGAGGGCATGGAGGCTCCAGTCCTGGCGAAGCCGACAGCCGCGGTTGCCGTGTTTCGTGCTGGGCTCGGGCTGATCGATGCCGCCGTCGAGTTGCTGCCCGACGTCAAGATCGGTTACGCCGGCGTCCAGCGCAACGAAGAGACCGCCGAGCCGATGGAGTACTACACCAAGTTCCCGGAGATGACCGACGCCCGAGTCCTCATCCTCGAGCCGATGCTGGCGACCGGAGGTTCGCTGTCATGGGCCGTGAACAAGGTGAAGGAGCACGGTGCCACGGACATCACTGCCGTGTGTGTGGTGGCTGCCCCGATCGGGGTCGAGCGCATGGAGCAGGAGCATCCCGATGTACGAGTCGTGACTGCTGCGCTCGACCGTGATCTCGACCACAACTTCTACATCCGCCCCGGTCTCGGCGACATGGGCGACCGCCTGTTCGGGACGGTGTGAGCGACCTCTCGCCCTTCGCCAGAGCGGTACACGATGTCGTCGCCGCCATCGGTGAGGGTGATGTCATGACCTACGGCGAAGTCGCCGCCGAGGCAGGCCACCCGGGAGCAGCGCGGGGTGTGGGATCGGTCATGCGGGCGAGCGAAGGACTCCCCTGGTGGCGAGTGGTGAACTCCTGTCTGCGGATCTCGACCGACCCGCCCCAACGCCAGGCGGACCTGCTCCGCACAGAAGGCTGGGACATCGACCCCATCACACACCGACTGTTGGGTCACTGAAACTGTCGACTGTCAGCGGTCAACCGTGGACTCACGGGCCATACTGGCCACATGAGCGTTCTCGACCGTGCAGTCATTCTCGTCATGGACTCCGTCGGCGCCGGCGAGGCACCCGATGCGGCCGACTACGGCGACGAGGGATCCGACACACTCGGCCACACCGCCCAGGTGGTTGGTGGACTCGACCTCCCCAACCTGGGAGCCGCCGGACTGGGAAACCTGCACGGCAGCATCCTCGGCGTTCCTCCCGTGGAGCACCCCACCATGGCATTCGGCCGCAACCAGGAAGTCTCCGAGGGCAAGGACTCGACCACCGGGCACTGGGAGATCGCCGGGATCGTGACCACCGATCCGCAGGCGACGTTCACCCACACCGGGTTCCCCGCCAAGCTGGTCGAGTCGGTGGAACTCGAAGCCGGAGTCACCTTCATCGGCAACTACGCCGCGTCGGGCACCGTGATCATCGACGACCTCGGCCCCGAGCACATCGAGACCGGAAACCCGATCCTCTACACCTCTGCCGATTCGGTGTTCCAGATCGCCGCCCACAACGACGTGATCCCATTGGAGCGTCTGTACGAGATCTGCCGGGTCGCCCGTAGACACTGCAACGACTTCAACATCGGCCGGGTGATCGCCCGGCCCTTCATCGGCGAGCCGGGAGACTTCAAGCGCACCTATGACCGGCAAGACTTCGCCATGCCACCGCACTCGCTGACGGTGCTCGACAACGCCAAGTCGGCGGGAATGTCTGTCTATGGGATCGGCAAGATCGAAGATCTCTTCGCAGGACAGGGGTTGACCGACGCAGTTCACACCGAAGGCGACCGTGACGGGCTCGAGAAGACGCTGGACGCGATCAGGAATCGCACCGAGAAGGGGATCATCTTCACGAACCTCGTCGATCTGGACATGACCTACGGGCATCGTGAGAACCCGGAAGGCTACGCAGAGGGCCTCGCGCTCATCGACTCCTACCTTCCCGATCTGTTGGCGGAGCTCGGCGACAAGGACCTGCTGTTCATCACCGCCGACCACGGCAACGATCCCACTGACGGCGACACCGATCACACCCGCGAGTACACGCCGCTGCTCGTCGGAGGCATGAGCGCCGCCGGCGTCGATCTCGGGATTCGCAAGCAGTACTGCGACATCGCCGCCACCATCGCCGAAGGGCTCGAGTTGCCGCTCCCATTCCAGGGCGAGTCGTTCCTCGAGGAGGTCAGCGGATCGTGAACACCGTCGAACTGATCGAACGCAAACGCGACGGCGGTGTGCTCAGGGCCGAGGAGATCAAGTGGCTCATCACTTCATACACCAACGACACGGTGGCCGACTACCAGATGTCGGCGATGACGATGGCGATCTTCCTCAACGGTTTGAACGCCGAGGAGCTGGCAGCCTGGACGGAGGCGATGCTGCATTCGGGCGACGTGCTCGACTTCAGCGACATCGACGCGCCGAAGGCCGACAAGCACTCGACCGGAGGTGTCGGGGACAAGGTGTCGATCCCCCTCGGCCCGATGGTCGCAGTCTGCGGGGTCGCCATCCCGATGATGTCGGGGCGAGGCCTCGGGCACACCGGCGGGACGCTCGACAAGCTCGAATCCATCCCCGGCTTCACGACCGGGCTCGATCCGGACACGTTTCGCAAGGTGCTCGACGAGACCGGGTTGGTCCTGGCCGGGCAGTCGGAGACGCTGGTTCCGGCTGACCGCAAGCTCTACGCGCTCCGGGACGCCAGCGGGACCGTGGCGTCGATCCCGTTGATCTCCAGCTCGATCATGTCGAAGAAGCTGGCGGAGGGCCTCGATGCGCTCGTCCTGGACGTGAAGTTCGGTTCAGGTGCGTTCATGACCGACGTCGGTCGCGCACGGGAGCTGGCCGAGACGATGGTCGGCATCGGCAAGAGCTACGGCGTCGACACCGTCGCGCTCATGACCGACATGAACACTCCTCTCGGCCGAAAGGTCGGCAACGCCAACGAGATCGCCGAGTCGATCGAGGTTCTGCGCGGCGAGGGCCCAGAGGATCTCACCGAGGTGACGATGGAACTCGGTGTGCAGATGCTGCTCCAGACCGGCGTTGTCTCCACGGCCGAGGGTGCCAGGGCCGACCTCCAGCGATGCGTAGACGACGGGTCGGCGCTCGAGAAGTTCATGGAGGTCGTCGAAGCGCAAGGCGGAGACCCCGCCGCCATCGAGAACCCCGACCTGCTGCCATCGACCGGCAAGCACTGGACGATCGAAGCCAAGCAGGCCGGCTATGTCACGGTCTGCGACGCCCGCTCAGTGGGTGTCGCCGGTATGCGGCTCGGAGCCGGAAGAGCCCGCAAAGAAGACACGATCGACCCCGCCGTCGGGATCACGATCCTGGCGAAGCCCGGCGACGAGGTCGAAGTAGGCACCCCTCTCGCCGTCCTCGAATACCGCCACCAGGCCCGCCTCGATGAGGCGTTGAGGATCCTCGAGAACTCCTGGACGATCACCGATGAGCCACCAGAGCCAACGCCGCTGATTCTCGACTTGATCGAATAGCTCGCTGCGCTCGCATGCTCGGGCCGGCGCCCTCACAGCTACCGGCCCCTTGGCTGTTGACCATTGGCCTCACGGGCCGCAACCTGGATCGCGAGCCCGAGCACCGCTGCCGGCACGGCATCGCGCTCGCCTCGCTCCGCATGACCGGACCATTCGTCCCTCGCTCAGACCGGTTCGCATGGTCGCGCGGCGGCCTCCCCCACAGAATCGACCTCCCAGCCTCGAACAACGCCCGCCACGTGGAGCCAGATGCCACCAGCCAGAAGCCAAGAGCTGCGAGCGCATCGAGCTCCCGGATTCCTTTACCGACCATTCGGTCGGTAACCTTGGACGCAACCCGAACGAGCAAGGAGTACAGCCGATGAAGGTGGTCGTCTGTGTCAAACAGATCCCCGATCCAGCAAGCCCCTACACCTTGGAAGCGGACAGCCACTGGCTGGTCCGCCCCACCGAGCAGGTCCTGGACGATGGCGACAGGTACGGAGTCGAAATGGGGCTCCAGCTCGCTCAGGCCCACGAGGGCTCGGTCACGTTGGTGAGCATGGGACCTGCGGGAAACATGCAGGGCATTCGCCAGGCACTTGCGATGGGGGCCGACAAGGCAGTCGTGGTCGACGATTCGTCGCTCCGGGGCTCCGACGCCCTCACGACGGCCAGAATCCTCGCCAAAGCGATCGAGAACGAGGAATTCGATCTGGTCATTTCCGGGTGCGAGTCGACCGACGGCTACTCAGGCGTGGTTCCGCAGATGATCGCCGAGCTGCTCGATGTCCCGGCGCTGACGTACGCGACCAGCGTGGACCTCTCTGCCGAATCGGTTTCGATCAATCGCCAGACCGATCTCGGATACGACGTCGTCAACGCCTCGCTGCCGGCACTCGTGTCGGTCACTGCGGGGGTCGTCGAGCCTCGCTACCCCACCTTCAAGGGGATCATGGAGGCGAAGAAGAAGCCCGTCGAGACACTCGGCATCTCCGACCTGGGCATCGACCCGACGATCGAACAGACCGTTGCCGGAATCACCGCCGCGCCCGAGCGGGCCGCCGGAGAGAAGATCGAAGACGAGGGCGAGGCGCATCTGCGCGTCGTCGAGAAGCTCGAAGAAGTGAAGGTGATCTGAGATGGCCGATGTATGGGTCTTCACACAGGAGATGAATGGCGAGCCGAGCTCGCTGAGCCTCGAGCTCCTCACCAAGGCACGCAGCCTCGGAGATGTGACCGCGGTGTATGTCGGAGCAGGATCCGACGCGGCGTTCGCTGCGGTCGGCGAATACGGGGCGGCGAATGTCCTCCACATCGATCCCGGATCCGAGCTGGTCTCCGGCACGGTGGCGGCCACGCTCGCTGCAGCTGTCGGCGACCAGGCACCCGACTTGATCCTCTTCGGGCAGGCATATGACGACCGCGACGTCGCCGGCCGTCTTGCCGCCAAGCTGGGCAAGTCGGTGCTGTCGAACGCCGTTGATGTCTCGCTCAACGGGCAGGCGGAGGCGCAACACGAGATCTTCGGTGGCACCCAGGTCGTCACCGCCAAGCTCACCGGTTCGGCACCGTTCATCGTCCTCGCTCGGCCGAAGAGCTTCCCGGCGGAGCCGTCCGGTGGCGGTGCCCCGGGTGTGACGAAGCTGGACCTGGTCGATGCCGGCCGTTCGGCTGCAACCGTGGCCGAGAGCCACGTGGAGCAGAAGGAAGGACCGCAGCTCGAAGAGGCGGCCGTGATCGTGGCCGGCGGCCGCGGCCTGGGCAACGCCGAGAAGTACGGGATGATCGAGGACGTGGCACAGCCGTTGAAGGCTGCCACGGGTGCGACCCGAGCGATCGTCGATGCCGGTTGGGTGCCGTACGCCAAGCAGGTCGGCCAGACCGGCAAGACGGTCAAGCCGGACGTCTACATCGCCGCAGGCGTATCGGGTGCCATGCAGCATCTGGTGGGCATGAAGGACTCCAAGACGATCATTGCGATCAACAAAGATCCGGACGCCCCGATCTTCGACGTCGCCGACCTCGGCATCGTCGGGGATGTCAACAACGTGCTCCCAAAACTCGCCGAGGAACTCCAAAAGCGAGTCTGAGGCCCAGCTCGCTGGCGCTCGCGTCGGCGTCTTCGGTCATGGGGTCATCGGTGCACCCCGTCGTCACCTGTCGACTCAGCGAAACGGACCACCGGAAACCGAGAACTGACAACGCAGATGCGAGGCGCCCGTCGATCGATGCTCAACTGCCGAGCAAGGGGCATCGGGAAAGCGGGAGACCCGTAGGATTCGAAGATGACCGGGTACAGCGGCACTCCGCTTGCGAAGAAGCTGGGGATGAAAACCGGAATGCGCGTGTGGCTCCGCAACGCGCCTGAGGATTTCGAAGACCTGCTCGAAGGGTTGCCAGACGACGTGTCGTTGTCACGCCGCAAGCGCGAGCGCGTCGACCTCGTGGTGTGCTTCTCGGCATCGGCGAGCAAGCTCGAAGCCGATGTCGATCTTGCCCGCTCGGTCATTCCACCAGATGGTGTCATCTGGACGGCATGGCCGAAGAAGGCTTCGAAGGTGCCGACTGACATCACCGAGGGCCGGCTCCGTGAGATGTTCCTGCCCACCGGTCTGGTCGACGTGAAGGTGTGCGCCATCGACGAGACCTGGTCCGGCCTCAAGTTCGTCATCCGCAAAGAGCTCCGCTGACTCCGTTCTTGTGACGGGAATGCACGGAATATCGACGTTTCCGTCACAAGAACGGGGTGTGACGTCCGCCTCTCGCAACTCGACACATCTGACGACATGATGGGCTCTGTCGAGAGGAGAAACGCATGGCCGACACACCCCGCCACTCCGATCCCCCGCTCGTCATGGCGCTGGGTGGGCTGTTGGGTGGGCTGATCGGATTCGCAATCTGGATGACGACCGAGACGTTCGTCTTCCTCCCCGTCTTCCTGGCTATCGGCCTCGTTGTCGGGATCTCGATCGCCCAGAACCGTCCAGGCTGATGGATTCGATCCACGTCTCGCTGGTCGTCGCGGCCGGCTCACTGGCCAACCTGGCGATCGGAGCCATGTTCGTCGCAAGAGTCAGGCGCCCAGAAAGGGCGCGGGGACTCGGCTTCTTCGGCACGGCGATGGCGCTACCACTGGCCGCGGCCAGTCTCATCGCGTTCCTGGACGGAATGCATCCGTGGGACATCGCCCTCCCATTGGTGTTCGTGGTCTTCGCCGTGATCGAGGTCGGTGTCGACGTGATTGCTGATTTCGACGTGCGAAGCTCCCGATGGCTGTGGCCCTACCTGACGTCCTTCTACGTCGCCCAGTGGGCAGTCATCGGTGCAGCGTTCCGAGCGTCCGAGGTCGGCGGTGCCGTAGTCCTCGTGACGTACTTCGTGTGCCTCGCGAGCGCTGCGTACTCCTATCGGCGAGTTGGGCACGGCACTGACCACGAGGGCTCAGTTGAGCAACGCCCCTCACTCGTGTGATCGTTCATGTGACGAATACACCGGTATTACCTGCGTTCTCGTCACAAGAAGGGGGTTCAGAGCTTGAACTGGAATGGGAGCAGGTCGTCGAGGCTGTGCTCTCTGACCTCTCCTTCGCTCGTGGTGACGAGGACGCGTGCGACGCCGAACTCCGACATGATCTGGCGACAGCGGCCACATGGATATGCCCCACTGACGTCCTTGGCGTCGACACAGGCGACAGCAACGACCGGGATCGTCGTCATGCCCTGGCTCACGGCGAAGTTGATGGCGTTCGCCTCGGCGCATTGAGACACCGGATAGGCGGCGTTCTCGACGTTGGCACTCGAGAACATCGCTCCTTCGGCTGTGAGCACCGACGCTCCAACTCGAAACTCCGAATACGGCGCGTAGGCCTTCTCGGCGGCCTTGCGGGCGGCCTCGATGAGTTCGGTGTCGGTCCTCATGCGTCAGCCAGGAGGGCGTCGACGAACGCATCCGGTTCGAAGGGGATGAGATCGTCGATGCCTTCCCCGACACCGATGAACTTCACGGGCAGACCCAGCTCGGCCTCGATAGCGACGACAATCCCACCACGGGCGGTGCCGTCCAGCTTGGTGAGCACGATCCCCGTGACGCCAGCAGTTTCGAAGAAGTGCTGAGCCTGGGACATGCCGTTCTGGCCGGCAGTGGCGTCCAACACCAACAAGACCTCTTTGATCGGACCGGCCTCTCGCTCGACCACCCGTTTGATCTTGGCGAGTTCGCCCATCAGGTTCTTTTTCGACTGAAGCCTGCCTGCGGTGTCGATGATGACCACATCTCTCCCGCGCGCTCTCGCCGCCTGAAAAGCGTCGAAGGCAACTGCGGCAGGATCTGAGCCTTCTTGGCCGGCGACGATGTCTACGCCGACCCGCTCGGCCCAGGTCCGCAGCTGGGTGTCTGCTGCGGCCCGGAAAGTGTCGGCGGCGCCGAGCAGAGGCTCGGCGCCTCGCTCCTTCAGCTGCGCAGCGATCTTGGCGATCGACGTGGTCTTCCCGGTTCCGTTCACGCCGACGACCATGATCACTGCCGGCTCCCCTTCGATGACCAGCTCCCGATGCTCTGCTGCGAGTGCGTGTCTGACCTCCATACTGAGCAGATCCCGCGCTTCGACCGAGGATGCCGGATCCGCATGTTTCACTCTGCCGACGATCTCCGTGGACGCTTTCACGCCAACGTCTGCCCCGATGAGGGCCTCCTCGAGCTCATCCCAGAAGTCCTGGTCGAGCTGGGGTCTCGAAAACACATTCCGCAGCGCACCGCCGAGAGACACACGCGACTTCGAGAGGCGATCGCTGAGGTCTTCTCCGCCCGTACGAGCTTCGGAGATCTCCCTGGCGATGGACCCTGGACGCCTCCGCGTCGTGACTACATAGCCCGCAACGACGAGGACGATCACGAGCCCGACGATGAGATAGATGACAGGTTCCACGCCGCTCCGATGTGTGGTGTGCGGTGGAAGGCTAGTGAGCCCTGCGTGGCGTTCGGATCAGCGCTTGAGGTATCGGGCGAGTAGCCGAAACGGTCGTCGAATCCGCACGTTTCGGAACCCGAACATCTGGGCGATCAGGGAAGGCTGCACATCACCTATGTCCAGGATCGTGGCGCCACCTTCGACAACGCTGATCGACATTCCAGCCTCCGCGAGCCGAGTCGTAACACGCCGTACGACGTTCGCGTCCGCGCTGGGCGCCGAGCTCACGAACGGCGTGAGATCGGTCGCTGTAAACCTCAAATGACAACCGGAACCGCTGAGGTGGCCCTCGGCGGTTCCGGCTCGAATCGTGAGATCGGCGTCTGCAGTGATCGCCGAATCGGTCATTTCAGGACCGCTGATCGGCGTCGGTCGTCGTGATCCTGAGCGTGCCATTCAGACGCCAGGTGGCGGCCGGGGCATCGACGCCCGTGTCGCGGGGGACATCGACAGCCATGTCGACGAACTGGTAATCGATGGCGGCTTCCTTGCCGGTGAGGTACGACCACATGTCGCGTCCGAGATCGGTCCAGGTGGTGACCTGAGTGTTGGTGTCCATGAGAGGCTCCTTTGGTCTGTGTCGCGCTTTTAGCGCTTGATGGGCCTGGACTACCCACCGGCGCCGAGCCGAAACATCAGACCGTCTGCTCGACCTCTGACATCGCTTTGGCGATCACCTTGGATGAGCCTCCTGGCTCCATCGTGACCCCGTACAGAACGTCACCGCTCTCCATTGTCTGCTGCTGGTGGGTGACGATCATGAGCTGGGCACTGTCACGGAACGATGCCAGCAGGCGGAGGAATCTCCTGAGGTTGGCGTCGTCGAGGGCCGCTTCGACCTCGTCGAGGATATAGAAAGGGCTGGGACGCGCCTTGAAGACGGCGAAGAGGAACGCGAGGGCTGCCAGTGAACGCTCCCCACCGGACAGCAAGCTCATCTTGGCGACTCGCTTTCCGACCGGCTGGGCGCCGATCTCGACGCCGGAAGTCATCGGGTCGTCGGGAGCGGTCAGGCCGAGACGGCCTCGTCCGCCTGGGAACAGCACAGTGAAGTTCTCCTCGTAGGCGGCTGCGATCTCGGTGTAGGCCTCGAGGAACTGGTTGTGGATCTCGGTGTCGAGCGCCTCGATGATCCTGCGGAGCTCCGACCGGCTCACCTCGAGGTCCTCGAGCTGAGCGGACAGGAATGCGTGTCGCTCTGACAACTCGGCGTACTCCTCGGCGGCGAGTGGGTTGATGGGCCCCATGCGTTTCAGCTCGGCCTCGCGCGAGCGCAACACACCGGCGAGGTCATCGGATTCGATGTCGGGACGGGGCGCCGCCATCGCCTCGGCTTCGGTGGCATCTGCGTCCCGGCGGAGCCGCTCGGCCACCGCCTCGAAACGTACGCGCAGCTCCGCTTCCTCAACAGCCATTCGGGAGAGTCGGCGTTCTGCTTCGTCCAGCTCGGTCCGGTACTGGCGTTCGGTGCGGGTCAAGGCGTCGAGCCGCCTCCCTGCCTCTCCAGCCTGCTCACGTAGGTCGGCCTGGCGTCTCCGAAGACCCTCGAGATGCGCCGCGAGGATCTCGAATGCCCTTCGGGCAGATTCCTCGACCCTCAGCAGACGTTCGATCCGCTCAGGGCTCTCGTCGCTGCGAGTCTCGGCGTCGAGCAACTCACCAATCGTGGCAATCCGCCTGTCCATCATCGATCGCCGGCCGGCCATCGAGGTCACGTCGGACTCGAACGCCTGCCACTCGGCCCGGGCGGACTCGCGCCGCCGAGCCACCTCGTTCCGTCGAGTGGTGAGTTCTTCCCAGGCGCGCTGTCGCTCTGCTTCTTCCCCTTCGAGATTGGCTAGCCGCTCGGTGAGGACTGCTCGCTGGTGAGCCCGGTCTTCGATCGCCGCCCGCAGCGAGGCGAGGCGGTCGGTGAGGCGAGACAGCTCGGTCTCGGACTCGACGACGACCCGCTCTGATCGTCCAAGCGAGTCGGTGGCCCCCGACAGGCGGGCTTCGAGTGATTCCAGCGTCTCCAGGGAGTCTCGCTCCGCCTCGCGGGCGTCGTCGAATGCTCGCTTCGACTGGGTGAGAAGGCTCTGAGAGCGGGCGAGCTCCGTCTCGGTTCGTTCGAGCTCGACCTGGGCGTTTTCCATCATGGCCGGCGTGGCGCCATCGGGGTGAGCGACCCTCGCGGTGCCACCTCGGAAGATGTCGCCTTCGAGGGTGACGAAGACGGAATCGGGATGGGTCTGAGACAGCTGCCAGCCGCTCTTCCAGCTCTCGGAGAGGTGCGCCGAACCGAGCAGGGAGACTGCCAGCTTCCTGTCGGCGCCGGAGCCGAGCACGCCGGGAAGCCAGGTGACACCGACTGGCCCGCCGATCGTGGCTCCCGACTGCTCGACGTCACGGAACTGGACCACCGAGACACCGCCCAACCCCTTCGACTTGAGCGCGGCGACCGCATCTTCGATCGAGGCGTTCGCCTCGAGGACGAGAGCATCTGCCAGGTGGCCGAGCACGGCATCGACTGCAGCGGCGTATTCGTCGGGCACGTCGAGGAGCGACGCGATCGTTCCGGCGTAGCCATCGACGGCTTCGACGACCGAGCGGGACTCCGGATCGGCCAGCCCTTCGGCTGCCTCTTCGACGGCGGTGAGTCGAGCTGCAGCGGCGGCCACGCCCACCCGTGACTCGTTGTGCATCGCCTCGGCGCGCTCCCAGCTCCCCTGAAGCCGAACCCGCTCGGCCTGAACGGAGTGAAAACGGTCTTGCGCCTCGACGACGATGGTGTCGAGGTCCCTGATCTCGGTGTTGAGCCCGGCGGTCTCCGAGACATGCTCTGCGACGCGACGTTCGAGCCCTTCGATCCGCTCAGACAGTGACTTCGACTCACGTCTGTCACGTTCGTCCGACGCTTCGAGTGACCTGAGATCCCCGCGCACGACTGCGATGGCACCTTCGGTCGACATCGATTCCTGATCGGCGAGGCTCCGTTCCTCGTCTTCGAAAGACCGGAAGGCCCGTTCGGCTGCCTCCGATGCGACCGTCAACCGGCGCTGCTCCTCTTCGGTCGCGGTGAGTTCGGCCTCGAGCTGGCGGCGTTCGGCTTCGAGCCCCTGCCTGCGGTCTTCTGCTCCCTCGATCCGCTCCTGCGACGTTCTGGCTCGTTCGGCCGCGACCTGCGCGATCCGTCTGAGCCGCTCACCCAGCGTTTCGAGCCGCGCAGCAGCTGCGGTGTCTCGTTCCAGCGCCTGACCGAACATCCCGGCCTCTTCCCGTACGGCTTCGAGCTCTGAGCCGAGATCTGACAGGAGATCGGCCCTCGTGGCGACGATCTCGTTGGCCGTCGCTTGAATCCCCCGCACCTCGGACTGTCGAGCCGTGATCGTCCGCAGATCCTGGCCACCGAGGAAGAGCCGTAGTGCCTGGGCTTCGGCCGCAACTCCGTCGAAGCGCTCAGCGGCTGCAGCTTGGCGCTTGAGTGGGCGCATCTGCCGGCTGAGCTCACCGAGGAGATCGTGGAGGCGAGTGACGTCGCCGTCGGTACGCTCGAGCCGCCGCTCGGCCTTGTCCCGCCGCACGCGATGCTTGAGAATGCCGGCAGCCTCTTCGATGACCGCCCGATGATCATCGGGAGTGGCGTTGAGGACCGAGGTGATCTGTCCCTGCCCGATGATGACGTGTTGATGTCGACCGACACCCGAATCCGAGAGCAGTTCCTGGATGTCGAGCAGGCGACATCCAACACCGTTGATCTCGTAGTCTGACGAGCCGTCTCGATAGAGCCGTCTGGTCACACTCACTTCGGGGAGGTCGAGGGGCAGCATCCCCGACTCGTTGTCGAACACGAGAGTGACTTCGGCTCTCGCCAGGCCGGGCCTGGTGGCCGTGCCGGCGAAGATCACATCGTCCATCTTCGAAGTCCTGAGCGCTTTGGGCGACTGGGTGCCCATCACCCAGGACAGGGCGTCGACGATGTTCGACTTGCCGGAGCCGTTGGGCCCGACGATCACCGTCACTCCAGGACGGAAGTCCAGGCGCGTCCGATCTGCGAACGACTTGAACCCCGTGAGTTTGAGCGACTTGAGAAACATGGACAACTTACACCCTTGTGATTCGCTGGGCACTGTAGCGGCGCGTCGAGGACGTCCTGAGTCTTGTGTTCTGAGTGAACCCACTGCAGTCGCGGCGGAAGCCGTGACCGACCGGCGCCTGTTTCGGACTCGTGTCGCCCTGCGACTCCAACTCGCCTGTCCGAAAGTCGGTCACCATCAATTCGTTATCAGGAAGTCCTGGAGGTTTGGGTCGGGTTCCACCGTGTTCGACTCGACGCCGGTGACGAGAGCCCCGGGCGGGCCAGCCCAGAGCCAGTCGATGAAAGCGTTGACGTCGTCCTCTTCGCCTTGAGCGAAGACCTCGACGTCGCCGGTCCGCACGTTGCGAACCCAGCCGTGCAGGTGACGTTGCCTGGCTTCGCGGCGGGTGGTCTGTCGGAAGGCGACACCCTGGACCCTGCCCGAGACAACCGCGTGTGTTGCTTTCATGGTCTCAGTCTGCCAGGCGTTGACACATTGGGCAGAAGTGTGACGAACGTTGAGCGATGACCATCCGCTCGATTGCGGTGCCACAGGTGCGACATGGTTCCCCTTCCCGTCCGTACGCTCCGAGTCGTTCGAGGAACTGCCCCGCCCGGCCGTCGGGAAGCAGATAGGCGAGATCGTTGAGCGACGTTCCGCCGTGAGCCACTCCAGCCTCCAGCACAGGCACGATCGCGTTGCGCAACCGTGCGATCTCCTCCCTGTCCAGCGACCCGATCCGGCGGGCCGGGTGGATCCGGGCGAGATGCAGCACCTCGTCGGCATAGATGTTGCCGAGGCCGGCGACGAACCGTTGATCCAACAGGGCCGACTTGATCGCGGGAACTCGCCCGGCGAAGGTCTCGGCGAACTCGTCGACGGTCGGCAGATCGGTGAGCGCGTCACGCCCCACCCGAGAGAGGCCCGAGCCAGTGAGTTCGTCCGGAGTGAACACGGCAACGAACCCGAAGGTCCTGGGGTCGACGAACCGGAGCTCGGTTCCGCTCTCGGTCTGGAAGATCGCATTCGTGTGAGGCGCTTCGGTCTCGCCTGGCTCGGCGATCTGAAGTCGCCCCGACATGCCGAGGTGGATCACCCAGGTGAGTTCACCCTCGACGTCGATCAGGATGAACTTCCCTCTGCGACCGACTCGCCGCACGCGGCGCCCGGAGAGTCGCTCCGCCACATCTTCGGGACGGACGTTGCGACGGGCCATCCGGGGCCGCCTGACCTCCACGAGGCCCATGCGTTGCCCGGTCAGCACCGGCTCGATGAACCGTCTCGACGTCTCTACCTCAGGCAATTCCGGCACCCATCCAGCTTGAACTCACCCCCGAAAGACCACAAATCGACATGGAGCTCAGAACAAGCCTCTCCCATGTGACAGGCCGGCCAACCCACTTCAAGAGGTGCGTTGCCAAAGGAGTTGTGGGTTCCTTTGCGCCGGGACGGTCACAACGGGATCTCTGCAAGGGTTGCTGATGCGCACGAGGGGTCCGCCAGGCGAGCCGGCGGCAGCGGTCTTCCCAAGAGTGGGGGTCGGTCGGCTAGCTTGATTGACGCTCGGACGAAGGAAAGCGACGCACCCCATGACCTCACGACCTGATCTGCGGCCGCGGTCGATCGGCGAGAACCTCGATGCCGGGTTCAAGCTCTTCACGTCGAACTTCAAACAGCTTGTCACCCTGGCTGCGATCATCCTGATCCCGGTGGCCGTCGTCAACGCCGTGATCAGCACCGCGGCGGGCAACTTCAACTACTTCGATCTGATCAGCGACCCGGAGAACTTCGATCTCGCCGACGAGCTCGCCACATTCGTCGGCCTCACACTCCTGACAGGAATCATCGGGGCGCTCGGGAGCCTGATCGTCCAGGCGGGGGCCGTGAGCGTGATCGGCGACTCCTATCAGGGCAAGCAGACCACATGGCGTGAGGGTCTGTCGATAGGTCTCCGCAAGGCATTCCCGGTGTTGCTGACCGGCATCCTGATCGGGCTCATCGCCATCAGTCTGCTGATTGCGATCGGAATCGCCGTGTTCATCCTGGCGCTGGTCTCCGAGATCCTCGCCGCGGTCGCGGCGTTCTTCGCCTTCATCGGGCTCTTGATCTCCGTGTTCACGCTGGCGTACGTGGCGGTCCCGGCACTGATCGTCGAGAATCTGGGACCCGTTCAGGCGATCGGTCGGTCGATCTCGATGGTGCGGCACCGATTCTGGCCGACGTTCTGGACCGGCTTCCTGGCAGCGATCATCATCGGGATCATCGGTGCAATCGTCAGCAGCATCATCCAATTGAGCGTCACCGGTCCTGCGCTCTTCTCTGCCACCGAGACCGGTGAGCTCTCCGGTGGGCTCGTGTTCGCTTCGTCCGCAGTGTCGAGTGCGCTGGTGAGCATCTTCCAGACGCCCTTCCTGGCTGCGGTCGGGCTTGCCGTCTACTTCGATCTCAGGGTCCGGCTGGAGGGCTTCGATCTCGAGCTGCTGGCGCGCGAACTGGAACAGTCGACCGGAACCGAAGCCACACCCGATACCGGCTCCGACCCGTTTGGGTTGGATTCGCCCGAGTGATCGGGGTCCTCGGCCTGGCTCCGGCAGAAGACGTCATCGATCTCATTGAACGTGACGACCTCTCGGCGCTGCAGTCGATCGCCGACATCGACGGTCTCCCGGTGGACATGGCGGCGATCACCGACGCAACCGGGACAGAACTGGACCGCCGACTCGAGACGCTCTCCGATCTGCTCGCCCGACAGCTCGGGTCCGATGTCGATGTCGGTGAAATCACCGCAACGGCGCGCATGGTTCTCGAACAGGACAAGTTCGAGGTCGCAGGTGAGGGCTTCCTGGACCAGATCGGAGCTCTGATCCTGGCCTGGTTCGACCGATTTCTCAGCTGGCTGTCCTCGGCTCTGGGCGGACCGACCAACACCGCCCTTGTCGTGATCGGTGTGGTCGTACTGTTCGGGCTGGCTGCCTTCACCTTCCTGGCACGGCGCCGTTCGGCGGCCCTCGCAGACGAGTTCAGCCTGGAGCGGCTCATCGCCGAAGGCGGAGATCCGGCCGAGTTCGAGCGTTCGGCGGCCGAGGCGGCGGCTCGCAGTTCGTGGGACGAAGCCTTGCGCTACCGGTTCCTCGCCGGTCTGCTTCGGCTGGACCTGTCGGGCAGGATCAGCTTCCGCCCCGGTCTCACCACCGGTGAGATCGCCGCCACCCTCTCCGACGACCGGTTCGATCGCCTCGTCGATGTGTTCAACGATGTCGCATACGGGGGGCGTCATGCCGACGAGGCCGCATATCGCACATCGGTCGAGACGTGGCGCGAACTGTTGACGCCCGAGCGGTCGCGCTCATGACCACGATCACCGCCGAGGGGCGACGGATCCGCTCGAACATCGTCACCGGTGTCATGTCGATCGTTGCGATCATGGTCGCGCTCGTGATCGTGTCGGCGTTCGGGAGCGACCAGGCGGTCGATGGCCCGCCGGGCTCGTCGTTCGTCACCACGTCTCTCGGCGCGGCAGGCCTGTACGAGACCTTGGAGGATCTGGGGGCCGATGTCGTGCGGAACCGCCAGCCGATCAGTGGCGACAACCTCTCAGGCGTCGACACGCTGATGGCGCTGGAAGTCGGAGGCATGTTCTATGACCCGTTCGAGCGTGCTGCAATCCGCAATGCCGTCGAGTCCGGTCTCACGCTGGTCACGAGTGGCCCACCGAACGCCGAGTTGCTCGATCGGGTGGTCGGGACCGTCCCCGAATGGATTCCGAGCACGCCACGAGATGGTCGCCTCACCATTGGGACCGGGATGTTCACTGCCCCTCGATTCGGCGTGTTCGCTCCAGGCTCCGGCCTCCCGCTGGTCGTCGCCGGAGACCGACATCTGGTGGTGGTCTTCACGGTTGGGGAAGGACGAGTGGTCCTCTTCTCGGACACTGCTTCGGTCGGCAACCAGGGGCTGGGGCTGTTCGACAACGCCGAGATCGCCGTCGGCCAGGTCGGTCTTGGCACGGTGATGTTCGATGAGTTCCGCCACGGGTTCACCGAGCAGGGCACGACCGGCCTGCTCGATGCGGCTCCGCAGAGTTGGTCGAACACGCTGCGTCTGCTCGGCGTTGCGCTGGTGATCGCGCTCATCGCCTACGGGCGCCGGTTCGGTCCGCCCGAACCGCAGGGCCGCTCGTTCGTCCCCTCGAGACGACAGCTGATCGACTCGGTGGCGGCGAGCCTGCGGCGCACCGGCTCACCAATCGGAGCGACCGAACCGATTCGCAACCTGGCGAAACACGAAGTTCGCCGCAAGGGCATGCTCGGACCGGAAGCGACCGACGCCGAGTTGCGGACAGCCGCCGCCGACCTTCTACCTCCGGAGGAGGTCGACGCGATCTTCTCACCCGGCCCCGATAGCGTGATGCTGGCCGACCGGGCACTCGCTCGGTTGCGGTCGGTGAGCGGGAACATCAGATGACGAACGAAGGAAACGCGATGAGAGAGCTGCGCAGCCGAGTCCACCAGGAGGTCTCGAAGGTCGTGATGGGCCAGACCCCGGCGCTCGACGCCCTCCTCGCAGCGGTCGCGGTCGGCGGTCACGTGCTGTTGGAAGGTGTCCCGGGGACCGCCAAGACCCTCCTGGCGAACACATTCGCCAAGGCGGTCGGCCTCGACTTTGCGCGCGCCCAATTCACACCGGACATGCTGCCGTCGGATCTCACCGGCACGATGACGTTGCGGGGCGGCGACCTGGTGTTCCGTCCGGGCCCGGTCTTCTCGAACGTTCTGCTGGCCGACGAGATCAACCGCACCCCACCGAAGACCCAATCGGCGCTACTCGAAGCAATGGCGGAAAACCAGGTGTCGGTCGATGGCACCACCCATGAACTACCCAGCCCCTTCATGGTCGTTGCGACGCAGAACCCGATCGAATACGAGGGAACCTATCCCCTGCCCGAGGCCCAACTCGACCGGTTCCTCATGAAGATCGAGGTGGGTTACCCACAAGCCGACCAGGAGCTCGAGATGCTGCGGATGTCCCGTGACGGGGTCAGGCCCACTGCGATCGACGAGGTCGCACCGGTGACAGGAGCCGGTGAGTTGCTCTCGATGCGAGATCAGGTCAGCGATCTCATGATCGAGGACGATGTGCTCGACTATCTCGCCAAGGTCGTTTCGGGAACCCGCACTCAGCCGTCGGTCGAATTGGGCGCCAGCCCCCGGGCGGCCGTTCATCTGCTTGCGGCATCGAGGGCGATCGCTGCCATGGCGGGACGCGACTACGTGACCCCCGATGACGTCAGCAGGATGGCGCGTCCTGTGCTGAACCATCGCATCCTCATTCGCCCCGAAGCCGAGATCGAGCGATACACGCCGGCGGACGCCATCACCGCCAGTCTCCAATCTGTGACCGTCCCCCGCTGAATGAGCTTCACCCGGCGCACCGTCGTCCTGATCATCCTTGCGGCGTTATCGGCGCTCATCCTCCCTTGGCAGCTCGCCGGAGTCGTGATGCTCGTGGTCCTGATCGCCGCCGCCGCCGACGCATTGCAGGTGCGGACGCCACCGACGATCGACCGATCCGCCCCCCAGATCATGAGCCGAGGTGTGCCATCGGAACTGGCGTGTCATGTGCGGTCGGGCAGCCCGAGGATGCTGGTGAAACAGCCGGTCGGTGACGCCGATCTCCTGGTTGCCGAACAGGTGGGTGTGCGCGGTCTCGAGTCGGCGCTGTGGGCGAAGCGCCGCGGAGCTCATCTGCTCCCCCGGATGGCGACGATCTCGACAGGCCCGCTCGGGCTGGGCAGGTGGTATCACCGGGTCGGTGACGACTCCACCGTGACCGTGTACCCGGATCTGCCGGCCGCCCGACGGCTGGCGCTCGACGTCCGGCTCGGCCGGTTCCGGGACGACGCTCGGCGTGCGCGCGGCCAGCTGGGCCTGGGGACCGACCTCGAGTCGATCAGGGACTATCAACCCGACGACGACATCCGCCAGGTCAATTGGAAGGCCACCGCCCGCATCGGAAGGCCCATGAGCAACACCTTCCGGGTGGAACAGGACCGCCAGATCATGTGCCTGGTGGACTGCGGGCGTCTGATGGCGGCGCCGGTCACGGCGAACGACGACGTCAGCACCATCACGCGACTCGATGTGGCGGTCGACGTCGTTGCTGCGGTCACGGCGGTTGCCAAGGAGGTGGGCGATCAGGTGGGCGTGCTCGCATTCACCGACGAGATCATCAGGATGGTCAGTCCGCGACGCGACTCCGAGGACGTGGTCCTGGAGGCGATCCACGACCTCGAGCCGGTTGGGGTGGACGCCGACTACGAGCGGGCGTTTCAGCGGGTGATCGGCATGAAACGTAGTCTCGTCGTCGTTCTGACCGACCTGTTGGACGACACCGCCGGCGAACCGCTGGTGCGTTCACTGCCGATCCTGGCGCGCAAGCATTCGGTGATCGTCGCCAGCCTCACCGACCCCGACGTCGAACGGCTCATCTCCGGCCCGGCGACATCGGTGGATGAAGCGATGCAGACGGCCGTCGCCGTCGACATCCTCGAGCCCCGCTCGTTGCTGGTCTCCCGACTCGCCCATCGTGGCGTCGATGTCGTCGAAGGAGACGTCCACCGCCTCTCGGCGCGGACCGTCGCCGCCTACCTACGGGCCAAGCGACGAGCCCGCACCTGACTCACTTGTCCTGGCCGAGGGCGAACCCGCTCATGAAAGGCTTCTGCATCAATAGGAACACCACCGCAGGCGGGATGGACGCAATGATCGCCGCCAGCATCAACGGGCCATAGGTCAAAGCTCCATCGATGTTCGTGAGTGTCTGCAGGGCGACCTGCGTGACCTGTGCGGACTCGTCGCGGATGATCAGGCTCGGCCACAGGAACATGTTCCAGGTGTAGACGAACTGGATGACGAACAATGCCGCGATGACGTTCCAAGAAAGGGGGATCAGGACCCGGGTGAGGAACTTGACCGGCGTTGCCCCATCGATCTGTGACGCTTCGAGGAGTTCAACAGGCATGTTCGAGAAGTGCTGTCTGAAGAGGAACGCACCGGTCGCCGACGCCAGGAACGGGACGACGATCGACGCCATGGTGTCCTGCCACCCGAATCCGGACACGAGACGGAACATGGCGAGGATCATGACTTCGGTGGGCATCATCAGCGTCACGAGTACAAGGAAGAACACGAGCCACTTGCCGCGGAACTTGAAATAGACGAACGCCAATCCGGCCATCAGGGACAAGATCGTCTTGCCGGTCGTCACATACAGCGCCTGCTGAGTGGAGTTCCACATGGCCCCGGCGAAGTCGCGATTGACCCACACCGACTCGAAGTTTGAAACGAGCGCACTCCCCGGCCTCATCTGGAACGCGAAGATCTCGGTGTTGTTCTGTGTGGCGATCAGTGTGGCGTACAACAGCGGGAAGGCGATGCCCAGCGCCGTGGCGACGAGTGCGACGTGATACGGCCAGTTGCGACCGCGAAGCCACGTCCGCTTCTTCACGCCGGGGTTGAAGCCCATCATCAGGCACCCCCGTACGTGACTCGTCGACCGCTTGTCCGGAATTGCCACAAGGTGATTCCGATCACGGCGATGAACAACAGCACGGATTGCGCCGCTCCCCTGCCGAGGTCGCCGTTGTTGACGCCGACCCTGATGATCTCGTAGATGGCGACAGAAGTGTCACCGGCCGGCGCGCCCCTCGTCATGAATTCGATCGTTGCATAGATCTCGAAGAACGCATACGTGAGGTTGGTCACCAAAAGGAAGAAGGTGATCGGCGAGAGCCCTGGCCACACCACCTTGAGGAAACGTTGCCATGGTGAGGCGCCATCGATCACGGCCGCTTCGACCTGATCGAGCGAGACGGCCTGGAATCCGGCCAGATAGAAGAGGATGTTGTACCCGAGGATCTTCCACGAGCTCGCCAGGATGATTGCGGTCTGGGCCAGGAAGGTGCTCTCCCGATAGTTGGGCACGTCGATGCCGAACCAAGTGTCCATCGTGTGTGTGAAGATCCCTGCCGTCGGGTCGAAGATCATGAAGAACAGCACGCCGGCCACGGCAGGCGAGATGGCATACGGCCAGATGAGGAGTGTGCGGTAGACGCTTCCACCCCGGAGACTGCGGTACGCGAGATAGGCGATCGCCAAGCCGAGGCTCATCCCTACGACGACGATCCCGACGGAGATGATGACGGTGGTCAGATAGACGGATCGGAAGTCCACGTTCCCCCCGCCACCCGGCGAGAACATGGCGTAGAGGGCGACGAACACCGACAGCATGGCCACGATCGCGGCGACGTCGGCGGCCCGCCTCGGCCATGTCGCGAACGAGGTTCTGGTCCGCCAGAAACGTGCCCCGTAGACGAGGCCGATGGCGAGGAGGGGGTAGGCCACCAGGCGGAAGGGACTGGCGATCAGGAGTTCGCTGAAGTTCCCCAAGCACACATCGACCGACCGGGGGGCTCCCAGTCGGGTCAGCCTCGTGGACAGCGTGAACGTCTGGACCGCCGGCGTGTACAAGAAGATGATGAGTATCGCCAGGGTCGGCGCCAGGAGCACCCATGGGACCCACCAGCCCATCCGGTAGCCGCCACTTCTGATCTCACCGGCGAACGCTTCCGAGTCGTCGGACACGCCGTCCTGACGGTCGAATACGGATCGCAGCACGACCAGAGCGACCGCGGCTCCCGCCGCCATCAGACCGTACGCCATCAGGTGGTCGACGCCGGACGTCTCGGGAGCGAATCCACACCGACCCATTGCGATCGGTGTGACGGCGGCACCTCCGACAGCGACGACGGAACTGACCGCATAGCGGATTGGATCGCGTCGCTCGAAGAGGAAGCGAACGTAGGCAAGCCCGGCAAGGGCGGCGACGACGAGACCGATGATCAACAAGAGCTACACCTCTGGAGGAACGGCGTGGGTGGGGGGAGCAGCTGCTCCCCCCACCCACATTCCGGTCACTCGTCTCCGTACAGCAGTTCGTATTCGGTCAGTGACCGGTTGGCCTCTTCGTTGGCTTGCTCGAGACGCTCGGTCACGTCCACGTCGTTCACGAGGATGTCCTCGATCGCTCCCGTGATGACGTCGCGAATCCCGACGAAGTTGCCGAGCAACGCGCCGAGCGATGCCGGCGTGTTCGCTGCGTCGGCGAGCTGGTCTGAGGCGACCTTCGAGTTCGGGCTCTCGTCGTACCAGCCGTCACCCTGGAGCAGGTCGACGGCGGCCTTCGTGATCGGCACATAGCCGGTGATCTGGTGCCACTCGCCTGCGTTCTCGGGGTTCGAGAAGAAGTTCATGAACGCCAACGCACCGTCTTCTTGCACCGGATCCATGCCATCGAGCATCCACAGCGTGGCACCGCCGATCAGGTTGCCCACGTACTCGACGTCCTCGTTGCGTGGCATGTAGCTCGCTTGGTTCGTGAAGGCGGCATTGGTGTCGAAGAACGTGGTGTCCGAGCTCGAGTAGATGAGCATCGCGACTTCCTCGGCGAGGTACGCGTTCGACGTGCCGTCCCAGTCACGCTGGAGTCCGGTGTAGCTGTAGTACCCGGCGTCGTTCAGACCCTTCCACCAGTTGATGTAGTCGAGCATGCCGTCGGATGTGAGGAACACCTCCGTCGCACGATCGGACCGGCCGTTGTCGTTGTTGGCGAGCAGCTCGCCCTGCTGGCCCATGGACTGCTCCACGAACCACGAGTGGTTCGGCCACGTGATGCACGCATCTGGCCCGTCTGCCAGGGCGGCGATCGCCTCACATGTGGCCTCGACCTCTCCCCAGGTTGTCGGGGGCTCGGTGATCCCGGCCGCATTGAGAATGTCCATGTTGTTGAACATGACGGTGGTCGACGTGTTCCACGGCATCGAGTAGAACGAGCCGTCCACCGTGTAGTAGTTGCGAGCGGCGTCGACGACGTCGTCGAGCACGACAGGTTCGCCGAGGATCTCGGTGCGACCGTCGATGGCTTCGGTGACCGACTTGAAGATCGGGTTCCCCGACGCGTCGACGGCGTCGAGTGCTTGGCGGGTCGCCGCTTCGAAGAAGTGGATGATCTCGGGCGGCTCACCGCTGTCGACGGCGAGGACTGCTGCGTCGAAGGCATCGTTGTACGAAGCAAAGGACGTGACCTGCACGTTGTATTCGGGGTGTTCGGCGTTGAAGGCCGCTGCCTTCTCTTCGGAGAACCCGAGACGTGCCTCGTCGGAGAACGCCACCCAGAAGTCGATGTCGATGACCTCGCCGCCACCTTCGGTCGTAGCGGGCGCCTCTGTGGCATCTGGGGTGTCCGCTGCGGTCGTGGCCGGCTGGTCGCCCGCCTCGGTCGTCTCCGTTCCAGGATCGTCACCACACGCCGCGGCCACCATGGCCAGGATCGTGAGGAGTATCAATAGACGGTGTTTCATGTCTCTCCCTCGTCAGTCCCTGCTGCACCCAGCAGGGGGTCAACGTCGATGGCCGAGGCCATCCTCAATCGGACTCTATCGCTCCG
>JAHEIN010000270.1 GCA_024639335.1 bacterium
ATGGACTCGGTTCGGCCGCCCAACCGGTTGTGAACACCGCGATCCTGGGCGCCATGGTCCGCGCCACCGGGATCGTGACGCTCGATGAGCTGCTGGCGGCGATCGAGATCGAAGTTCCTTCTAAAGCCACCGAGAACCGGGCAGCCGCCATCGAAGCGCACGATCGAGTGGTACTGGGGGTGCCGGTGTGAAGAACCTGAACCACGTCGATGACTATCCCGAAATCCCTGTTTCTCTTGCATCGACGCGCACCATGCTGAAGACGGGCGCCTGGCGCAGTGTCCGACCCGTTCTCACGGAGCGATCGGCTCCCTGCAGTGCCGCCTGCCCTGCCGGAGTGGGGATTCCAGCGTTCGTGGACGACATCAACACCGGCCGCTTCGAGGAGGCGTTCGTCGCCCTCACCGCCCGCAATCCGTTCCCGCGCATTACCGGTAGAGTCTGCCCGCACTTCTGTGAGCACGCCTGCAACCTGGAGGCGAAAACTGGAGAGGAGCCGGTTTCGATCCGGTCGATCGAGCGATGGCTGGGCGACGAGACGGCCAATCTGCCGCATCCTGTCCCCTCAGCGGAAACCGGCAAGCGAGTCGCCGTCGTCGGGGCCGGGCCGGCGGGTCTCTCTGCCGCGTTCTACCTGCGCCGTTCCGGTCACCGCGTGACGGTCTTCGACCGCCGGAAGCAACCAGGAGGAATCCTCCGCTACGGCATACCCGACTACCGCCTGCCCACGCCCATCGTGGACGCCGAGCTGCACCGCCTGGAAGCGATGGGTGTCGAGTTCCGTAGCGGCATCGCCCTGGGCACCGATCTCACCCTCGACGATCTCGAAGCAACCCACGCCGCCGTTTTCGTCGCCACCGGAGCCGGTCGCGAACGAGCAATTGGGATAGAAGGCGAGAGTCTGCTGGAGCCGGGCCTGGCGTTTCTCGAGGCAGCAAGCCGAGGTGAGGCGACCCTCCCCGGTGACCGCTGCGCGGTGATCGGAGGTGGCAACACTGCGATGGATGTGGCACGAGTGCTCCGCAAACTGGGCGCCGACGTCACCGTTCTCTACCGGCGTACCGTCGCCGAAATGCCGGCGATCCGGGAGGAGTACGAACACGCGGTCGCCGACGGTGTTACCTTCGAATGGCTCAGCCTGCCTCGGCTGGTGCGCAAAGACCTCGGGGAACTCGTCGTGACGGTCGAGGGAATGCGACTCGGTGAGCCGGACGCTTCGGGGCGCAGCCGTCCCGAACCGACGGGCGTCACCCGTACCGTGCGGTTCGACGGCATCTTCGCCGCCACCGGCGAGACCGCCGACATGACACCGTTTCCGGAACGACTGAAGGACGCCAACGGGTGGCTGGCCGTGGCCGGCGACGGGTCTACCGCAGACCCGCTGGTCTACGCGGGAGGCGATCTGGCCAGCGGCCCGGCAACCGTCATCGAGGCCATCGTTGCCGGCAGACGAGCCGCCCGGGCTATCGACCATCAGCTCGGTCTGGATCACCTGTGGCCCGAGGACGACCCCGCCGCTGTTGTCGGATCGGGCGAGGTAAACCCGACCTACCTCCCCCATCACGAACGAACCGATGACCGTGCTGCCGCGACGCCAACTCCTTTTGCCGAGGAGACGCTCACCGTGTCCGAGGCCGAGGTTCTGGATGAGATCGAGCGATGCCTTTCGTGCGGACATTGCAACGCTTGTGGGACGTGTTTTGTCTTCTGTCCGGACGGTGCCATCACGTGGGAGAACGGCCCGATCATCGACCTCGAGTTCTGCAAAGGGTGCGGCATCTGCGTCACTGAATGTCCCGGGCACGCCGTGATCCTGGTCAACGAACGGGAAGCGAGCCATGTCTGAGCGTCTCCTCCTCACCGGCAACCACGCCGCCGCCTACGGGGCGATGCTTTCTCGCGCCGAAGTGATTTCTGCTTATCCGATCACCCCGCAAACCATGATCGTTGAGCTGCTTTCGGAGCTAACCGCTTCGGGGCGCCTCGACGCCAAGTTCATCACCGTCGAGTCGGAGCACTCCGCCATGGCCGCCTGCGTCGGTGCCTCGGCCGCCGGCGCCCGGGCCTACACAGCCACCAGCGGACAGGGTCTGGCACTCATGCACGAGATGCTGCACTGGGCGGTCGGCGCCCGGCTGCCGATCGTGCTCACCAACGTCAGCAGAGCCATGGCGCCCGGTTGGTCGATCTGGAGCGACCAGACCGACATCATTTCGCAGCGGGATGTGGGTTGGATGATGCTGTTCGCCGAGAGCGTGCAAGAAGCTCAGGATTTTGTGATCTGGATGTACCGGGTCGCCGAGCAGGTCTACCTCCCCGGCATGGTGTCGATGGACGCCTTCATTCTCTCGCACACCGCCGAGCCGCTCATCGTCCACGACCAGGCGACGGTCGACGCCTACCTCCCCAGGTTCCAGCCCATTTACGACCTCAATCCCGACGAGCCACGCGCCTACGGCGGTCTGGTCAACCGCGACCACTACTTCGAACTGCGCTACAAGATCTTCGAGAGCATGGAACGCGCATCCCGTCTGCTCACCGAGGCCGGGGAAGAATTCGAAGCGGTTCTCGGACGCCGGTACTCGCCGGTCGAGACCTACATGCTCGACGATGCCGAGACGGTGGTCGTCTCGGCCGGAGCGATGACGTCCAACGTCCGCCAGGCCGTCAAGCAACTCCGCGAGCAGGG
>JAHEIN010000012.1 GCA_024639335.1 bacterium
GCGCCCACCCGCTGGGTCGGAGAGTCGGGCCGAACCAGGTGGGGGTGCTCGGCTTCGAGCTGTCGTAGCTCCTTGACCAGAGTGTCGTATTCCGCATCGGCGACGATCGGATCGTCGAGGATGTAGTACCGATATGCGTGGTCTCGGATCAGGTCGCTCAGCTCGGCAACCCGGCCGGCGGGATCGGCGGGCACTCGGGTCAGCGTTCCCAGTCCGGAGCGTGGCTGGGGTTGACCAGCCGGCGATCCTTTGGCAGGGCGTCGATCGCAGCGATCTGCTGCGGAGACAGCCTCACGTCGAGGGCGGTGAAGTTCTCGGCGATGTGCTCTTCGGATGTCGCTTTCGGGATCGGCACGACCTTGTCCTGCTCCAACAGCCACGCCAGCGCCACGGCCATCGGGCTGACTCCCAGCTCGGCGGCGATCTCATTGATCACCAGGTAGTCGGCCACCTTGCCCATCGCGAGCGGTGCATAGGCGGTGATCATGAAATCGTGTTCCCGAGCCATCCCGCAGAGGTGTTCCTGGCCGAGGAGAGGGTGGTATTCGATCTGGTTGGCGAATATCCGGGCGTGGTTCTCTGCCTCCGCCACGATGCTGGGCGTGGCGTTGCTGAGACCGATGTGACGGACCTTGCCTTGATCCTGGAGAGCGAGCATCGCCTCGAGCGTCTCACCGAGGGGAACGGTCTGGATCGGCCAGTGGATCAGCAGCAGATCGAGGTAGTCGACGCCGAGCCTGCGGAGGCTCTCGTCGGTGCTCGAGAGGACGTTGGGTGCAGCATGACTGCCGTTGGCGATCTTCGTCGTCAGGAAGTAGTCCTCACGGCCGACACCTGAGGTGGCGAGCGCCCGACCGACCCATTCCTCGTTGTCGTACATCTGGGCCGTGTCGATGTGGCGATATCCGATGTGCATCGCATGGAGGACGGAGTCTCGGCAGGTCTGCCCTGCGAGCCTGAACGTGCCGAACCCGAGTGCCGGGACCTTGACGCCCTGAATCGTCGTACGCATATGCACTCCTCCTCGATCATCGGATCGCCAGCCGCTGAGCGTAACGGCGCCGGGTGAGGCCGCGAGCCGAGCATCGCTCAATCGATGATTGCTCCACCCAGTACCTCGTCTCCGTCGTAGAAGGCGATGGTCTGACCGGGGGCAATGGCGAACTGAGGATGGTCGAACCGGACATGGGGCGACTCGCCGGCGGTCAGAGTCGCAGGGACCGCCTCGCCGTGTGCGCGATACTGCGCCATGATCCGTCCGGGGAGCGGGACCCCCGACACCGTCGTGAGATCTCTCATACTCACCTCGGATCGTGCGAGTTCATGGCGACGGCCGATGACGACGGTGTTGCTCGCCGGAACGATGTCCGTCACATAGCGCGGCTCTCCGATCGCCACGTTGAGCCCACGCCGCTGGCCGATCGTGACATCGACGATCCCACGATGCCGACCCACGATCTCGCCCCTCTCGTCCACGATGGGACCGGGTTGTTCCACCTCCGGCGCCTGTGATCTGATGAACTCTCGATAATCGCCCGAGCCGACGAAACAGATGTCCTGGCTATCGGACTTGAAGGCAGTGCGCAGCCCGAACTCTGCGGCGATCCGCCTGGTCTCGGCTTTGTCGATCCCGCCGACCGGGAACCGGACCTTCTCCAGTTGGGATTGGGTCAGCATCGAGAGCACATAGCTCTGGTCCTTGTCACGGTCGACGCCGCGCAGCAGCCTCCAGCGACCGTCGCGCAATTCGGTCCGGGCGTAGTGCCCGGTCACCAGAACGTCGCATTCGAAATCCTGCATCTGATCGACCAGGCGGTCGAACTTGACGGTGCGATTGCACTCGATGCACGGGTTTGGCGTCCTGCCCGACACATAATCGGCGAGAAACCGATCGACCACACCGTGCGAGAAATCGTCGGTGTAGTCGAGCACGTAGTACGGAATGCCGAGCTTGGCGGCCACTCGCCGAGCGTCCTCGGCGTCCGAGACCGTGCAACAACCCGCAGTTGGCGCCTCACCGTTCGGCCCCTGCCACAGCTTCAACGTCACTCCCACCACATCGTGGCCCTCGTGGGCGAGCAACGCTGCGGCGACCGACGAATCGACGCCACCGGACATGGCCACGAGCGCCCTCATCGCAGCCCTGCAACTGCATCCAGAAGGATCTTCGCAGCCTGGGCCCCGTCGCCGGGTCGAGTCGTCCACCCGAACGAAATCCGGAGACACTCACGTGCTTGGTCGGGCGCCATGCCCATCGCAGTGAGCACGTGCGAGACGGTGTTGGCGCCACTCTGACAGGCGGATGCTGCCGACACTGCAAGACCGCGGCGATCGAGCCTGACCAGCAGAGTCTCGTTGCGGATCCCGGGCACCCGGATGTGACAGTGTTGGACCGAGGCATGTTCTTCCGGAATGGTCCGGTCGGCGATCGGGGAGACTGCTTTCTCGAAGGCGTTCCGTTCGGCCTCGACATCGGCACAAAACCGTGTGCGGTCGTCGTCCGCCAGCTCCATCGCCTCGACGAGCCCGGCCACCCCCATCACGTCGTGCGTCCCCGACCGGCGGCCCAGTTCCTGCCCGCCGCCATGGAGGAGTGGCTCGAGATTCCGCCCTTCGCGGACATAGAGCAACCCCACACCTTTTGGTCCGCCGAACTTGTGGCCGGTGAGCGAGAGCAGGTCGACTCCGAGCGCTTCGACGTCGATCCGGCGGCCCACGAACGCCTGGATGGCGTCGGTGTGGACCGCTGCGCCGGGGTTCGCACGTTTGACCGCCTCGACGATCCCGGTGATGTCCTGAACGGCCCCAGTCTCGTTGTTGACCGTCATCACAGACACAACGGCCGTGGCTTCGTCCACGAGGCGGCCGACACGGGCCGGTTCCACCAGCCCGTGTGTCTCGACATCGACCGTTTGGACGGCGCCATCGAAGCGCTCGAGGAAGCCGGCCGCCTCGAGCACTGCCTCGTGTTCGGTCGCGCCCACGACCACACCACCGCGGCCGCCGTCTGCAAGGGCGGCGCCCTTCACGGCCAGGTTGTCGGACTCGGTCCCTCCGCCGGTGAACACGATCTCGGTTGGCCTGCATCCGAGGACGGCCGCTGCCCGTTCCCTCGCATCTTCGAGCGCGTTCTTCGCGCGCCGGGACACCTCATGAGATCCCGACGAGTTGCCGAACCGCTCTGACGCGAACGGCTGCATCGCATCCCAGACCTGGGGGCGCATCGGGGTCGTGGCTGCGTGATCGAGGTAGAGCACGGGGCCATGTTCCCACGGAACCCCGGGATTCTCCCAACTGAGCGGCTGCGACCGTGGAGCTCACTCTGCCATGGAACGTGCGAGCTCCACGATCGTCCGGACGCCGAAGCCCGTACCGCCCTTGGGTATGTAGTGCTCGGCCTTCGAGAAGAAGGCCGGGCCGGCGATGTCGAGATGCGCCCACGGAACTTCACCGACGAACTGTTCGAGCAGAAGGGTGGCGGCCATGGCGCTCCCGTAGCGGGACGACGAGCTGTTGCGCATGTCGGCGATGTCGGATTCGATGAGCGACGCATAGTCGGCAGGCTGCGGCATCGGCCAGACGCGTTCTCCCGCCGCCTCGGCTGCCGCTGCGACCTTCTCCGACGTGGCCTCGCCGTTCGACCAGAGGCCCGCGATCTTCTCGCCGAGCGCGACCTTGCAGGCTCCGGTGAGGGTTGCGAGGTCGAGGATGAGGTCGGGCTCGGACTCCGCCGCCAGCGACAGGGCATCTGCGAGCACCAGCCGCCCTTCGGCGTCGGTGTTGATCACTTCGATGGTCTTTCCGTTGCGAGCGGTGAGCACATCGCCGGGTCGTTGCGCGCCTCCACCGGGCAGGTTCTCGGCGAGCGCCGCATAGCCGGTGACATGCACGGGGAGGCCGAGCTCCGAGATGGCGATCATGGCACCGATCACGGCGGCGGCCCCGGCCATGTCGGACTTCATCGTCTCCATCATGTTTGAGGACTTGATGGAGAGTCCGCCGGAATCGAAGGTGATTCCTTTGCCGACGATCGCCAGCTTGGCCTTGGGCTTACGCACCGAGTGTGTGAGCTTCAGTAGGCATGGAGGACGATGGGATCCGAGGCCGACTCCGAGCATCCCTCCCATTTTCTCCTTCCGGAGCCGTTCGACGTCCCAGAGTTCCGCTTTGAGCGATGTTTCAGAAGCGGCTTCGATGGCGCGCTGCGCAAGATCGGTCGGTGCTTTGTCCCGGGGTGGCGTATTCACGAGGTCCCGGGCGAGCGACACGGCATCGACGATGGCTGTCGCCTCCGATGCCACGGCCTTCCACCCCTTCCCAGCATCGAGGATCTCCAACGTGAGTGAGGAACGCTCGTCCGGCTCCGACAGATAGGACTGGTATCGGTAGTCGGCCAAACCGAAGCCTTCGATCACCGCTCCCAGCGAACCGGCGATCTCCATCTCGTGCAGCGTCGTGGCCACGGTCTCCGCCTTGTCGACGGCTTTGCGGCCAACGGCGGCGGCTGCTCTGAGCCCTTCGGCGTCCACCTCGTCGCCGAGGCCAACGAAGACGACCGTCCGACCGCTGGTCGTCACGACTGCGCTCTGGCCCGGCTCGCCTTCGAACCCGACGGCGTCGAAGACGGGAACCGCCACGTCCTCCACCGCGCCCAGCAGGTCGGCCGCTCCTTCCGCAGGCCGTCGATCGGACATCATTCCCACCACGACCGGCACTCCGACCGTCACTGCCTTCTTGGCACGCACTTGCACTTTCGGTTCCTCCCGTGAGCTCCCGCGAGCATACGGCCTCCCGATCGGGGCGATTCGCTGCTCCGCGGTCGACAGATCACGGCAAAACGACAGCATGAAACGTCGATTGTCGAGGCGGCGGCCGGGACGCCGACAGAGAAGAGTTCCGAAAGCTGCCGCAGGTTCTTAGTGTGATGACATGGCACGCATCACCCAATCGATCGACATCGACGCCCCGCTCGACGAAGTATGGAGAGAGGCAGCCGATCTTCCCTCTCACGCAGAGTGGATGGCCGACGCCGAGAGCATCGAATTCCAAACCGAACAGCGGGCCGGAACCGGCACCGTGATGAAGGTGGAGACGGTCGTCGGGCCGCTCCGCACCACCGACATCATGGAGGTCACCGACTGGGTGGACCGCAAGAGCATCGGAGTCAAACACTCGGGGATCGTGACCGGAGAGGGACGCTTCTCTCTCTCGCCCATCGCCGGCGCCACTCGTTTCACGTGGACCGAAGACTTGACCTTCCCGGGATATCTCGGCGGCCCGATCACAGCCTTCTTCGCCAAACCGGTTCTCGGATTCATCTGGCGTCGCAACCTGAAGGGTCTCAAGCAGCGGATCGAGGGCTGACCCTCACCTCGCACCCCAACGGAACGACGGCATGCGCGGCGCCGACTCCTCGGGCAAGCCGAACCGGACCAGGGCGAACGAGAGCAGCACCGCGCCCAGGTGGACTGGGCGCCGCGCTGTCACCGAGAGCGGAGAGCGAATCACGGTCGCCAGTTCGCCCTCGTAATCGCTGATCTGCCAGCGGTTCGCCCGGCCGAATCGGGGCGGCTCGGCCGGATGGAGCACGCAGGCGTAGTCCCGCCCATTGATCCCGTAGGTCCCATGACGCCAGCCGGCCTGGGCGACCCTTCGTCGTTCACCATCGACGATCACGGGAACGATGGTTCCGCCTGTCGTGATGGAGCTGACGGTCCAGCTCACGCCGTCGGCGAGGTCGACACGCTGTCCACGCCCGAAGTAGATCCGGAACCAGCCGATCCGGCCGAGCAGTGCGATCGTGCCCCCGTCCGCGACCAGCGCCATCACAGGGAAGCCCCAGGGGTTCACGCGTTGGAGTCGAGCACTCCCCACCAGGAGGTGGCCGGCGCCGGTCCCAAGTGGCGTGTCCACGGGTTCACTTCCCTTCGAAAGCCGCCTCGCGCTTCTCGACGAAGGCGCCCACGCCTTCCTTGGCGTCGTCGGTCCAGAAGACCGCGTTGAACGCGTGCGCCTCGAGAGCGATCCGATCCTCCATCGGGCGCCCTGTCCCGTTGTTGATCGCATGCTTCGCCGCGGCGATCGCCTTCGTCGGGCCGTTCGCGTACGTCCGGGCTGTTTCCATCGCAGTTTCCAGCAGGTCGGTCGCCGACACAACACGGTCGGCCAGACCCAGTTCGAGCGCCTCGGCAGCATCCACGAATCGACCGCTGAACACGATGTCCTTCGCCTTCTGAATTCCGACGATCCGAGTCAACCGCTGAGTTCCCCCGGCGCCCGGGATGACCCCCAGCTTGATCTCTGGCTGTCCGACCTGAGCGTCCTCGGCGAGAAACCGGAAATCGGCTGCCATCGCCAACTCGAGACCCCCACCCAACGCGTATCCATGCACGGCGGCGATGGTCGGCTTCTCCAGACGCTCCAGCGCCCAGGCGGCGTCGACCAGAGCGCGGGCCAGAGTGTCGTCGGTGCCGGCGTCGTAGGCGGCCTGGAAACCCTTGATGTCTGCACCGGCCGCGAAATGGGGCTCACCGGTGACGACGACGGCCCTGATGGAATCGTCTCGGCACCGCTCGAACGCCTCGAGCAGGTCGCTCGAGAGCTCCTCGGACAGTGCGTTCACGGGTGGACGGTTGAGCGTGACGAGGGCGACAGCACCATCGACTTCGAAGTTCACGAGAGACATGTGCCGAGGCTACCGCAGGCTCGCTCCGCATCGCCTTCCTGGGTCATGAGTCGTGTGTTCTGTGTCATCGACGAAGCGGCGACCCATTCCGTCGAATCGCGGTCGGGTCAGGTCTCGCCCCAGACGGGCGAGATCTGGACCGTTGACCCACCACCCATCACCCAGAACCCGCTTCTGCCGGCGTCAGCCCTGTGAGACGACGGCGGGGAGGTCGAGCAGCTCTGGTGACCAGCCGGGCTGGGTGCGGTGAACCTTGATGCGGGCGTCGACGACACGAACACCTTTCCCCGGCTCCAGGACCTTGACAGGATTCAGGTCCATGTCCACGATCTCCGGCAGCGCCGTCACCATCGCCGACACCCTCAGCAAGGCCTCTTTCAACGCTTCCCGATCACCGAGCGGCATGTTCCGGTAACCCTTCAGGAGGTCTGCGCCTTTGATCTCCTCGATCATCTCCGTTGCGTCTGCATCTGTCAGTGGGTTGAGCCGGAACGCAACGTCCTTCAACAGTTCGACGTACACGCCGCCCAGGCCGTAGACGAGCATCGGCCCGAAGTTCGGGTCCTCGGTCATTCCGATCAGGATCTCATGGCCACCGTCGACCATCTCTTGGACGAGCACACCCTCATGCTCGTCCACGGCGGCGACCACCGCCGCGAACCCCTCCCTGACCGCCTCGTCACCCTCGACATCGAGGAGGACACCTCCGACATCCGACTTGTGGAGCGCACTCTCGGAGATGACCTTCAGAGCAACGGGACCGTCGATGTCGCGTGCTGCCGCTACGGCCTGTTCCTCCGTATCAGCGATTCTCGAAGCCGGGAGAGCGATCCCGAACGAGCCGAGCAACGCATCCACCTCGTCCGGCTCGAGCCAACCGGCCTCGTCGCTGTCGATGCGTGCGAGGGCGTCGGCTACGACCATCTTGGCGCCTTCCACATCGAGATCATCGAACTCGGGTAGCTCTCCAGGATCACGGAGCAGCCACTCGCCGTGACGAACCACCCGCGCAAGAGCACGGGCGGCGTTCTCGGGGAACGGGAACGTCGGCACGGTCTCGATTTCGCTGCTCATCAGACTCGAGATCTGCTCCGACTGCATGAACACGGACAGGATCGTGGTATCGCCCGTGTACTCCTCGGCGACTTCCCGCACCGCCCGGCCAATCTCGGCCATACCAGTCCTGGAGGTGGGGACGTAGATCACCATGAGGGCATCGACCTCGCCACTGTCGAGCACTTCAGAGACCACATGACGAAAATCGTCGGCGGTGGCGCCAGCGATCATGTCGACCGGGTTGCGGCTCGAGGCCTCGGCAGGGAGCTGCGACTCGAGCCGCGCCCGGAACTCTGCCGAGAACTCCGGAAGCTCTAGACCGCGCGACTCCAGAGCATCGGCGGCCAGGATGCCCGGCCCGCCCGCGTTGGTCACGATGCCGACCCTGCGACCTTTGGGGATGGGCTGGTTCGCCAACAGCGCCCCTACGGCAAACATCTCTTCGAGCGTCTCGGTGCGGATCACTCCCGATTGCTGGAACAAGGCATCGACCGCCGCGTCAAGTGAGGCCAGCGCCCCAGTGTGCGATGATGCGGCACGAGAACCCGCAATCGTCCGGCCCGATTTCACGGCGACGATTGGCTTCTTCCGGGCGACCCGGCGAGCGAGACGGGCGAAGCGTCTGGGGTTCCCGAACGATTCGAGATACAGAAGGACGACGTCGGTCGACGGATCGTCCTCCCAGTGGAGCAGCAGGTCGTTGCCGGATACGTCCGCCTTGTTGCCGACCGAGACGAATTGACTGATGCCGAGGCCGTTGCGGGAAGCGTATTCGAGGATGGCTATGCCGAGGGCACCCGACTGAGAGGACATGGCGATGTTCCCCGAGGGTGGGTAGATCGGGGCGAACGTGGCATTCATCGACACTGGGTGGCCGGTGTTGAGCAAGCCCATGCAGTTGGGTCCAACCATTCTCATCCCGGCCTTGCGCACGATGTCGAGCAGCTCTTTTTCGAGAGCGTCACCTTCTCCACCGACCTCGCTGAAGCCGGCGGTGATGACCACGAGACCCCGCACGCCCTTCGCTGCACACTCACGGGCGGCGTCGAGGGCGGCCGAGACCGGCACGGCCAGAATCGCCAGATCCACGTCGTCGGGGATATCGCTCACGGTGCTGTACGCGCGGACAGAGTTCACGACCGTGGCGTTCGGGTTGACCGGATACACCGCTCCCCCGAACCCCGAGTGCAAGAGATTGCGGAAGAGTGTGTTGCCGATCGAACCAGCTCGAGTCGAAGCACCGATCACGGCGATGCTTCTCGGGAAGAACAGTGGAAGGATCGAAGCGGCGATGGCTCGCTTCTCCCTGTGTTCTGCGGCGGTGCGAGCGCCTTCGGTGTAGGCGACGGGGAAGTCGACGGTGTACACGCCGTCGTCGACGGTGCGGCGAAGCTCGTAGCCAGAGTTTCGGAAGACCCGCATCATCTGGACGTTCTCCGGCAGCACGAATGCCTGGAACTGCTCGATCCCGGCTTGCCGTGCGTGGGAGGTCAGGAGTTGGAGGAGCTCAGTGCCGATGCCTCTGCCCTGCTGGTCATCGGCGACGGCAAACGCCACCTCGGCCCGTGGCGAGCCTTCCGAATCGCGGTCGTATCTGGCGACGCCGATCATCGAGTCCTCATGGAGCACGATCAATGCCATACGCGTGTCGTAGTCGACGTTCGTGAAGAACTCGACCTCCTCGGGCGGGAGGCTCTGCTTCACCCTGAAGAAACGAAAATAGCGGCTCTCGGGACCCATCCGTTCGAAGAAGTCGCCGAGAGCCGGGCCGTCGTCGGGTGTGATGGGACGCACCTGGACGGTCTCGCCATCGCGGAGTACGACGTCGAGTTCGAATTCAGACGGATAGTCGGCCAAATGGATCTCCTGAAGCGCTCGGTCGAACAATACCGAGGCGGCGGTATGACGCCAGGGCCGGAGTTCCCGACTCCGGGCCGACACTTCTCAGGAAGTCTCGCTTCCGTCACCGACGCCAGGCTGTCCCTTCACCTGCTGGCGCCTGGCCAGAGTCGCCACCACGGCCGCGCTTCATGCGGTCACCAAACGCTGCCGGCTCGTGTAGGGGAACACTTCCAGCCGGTCTCCATCGGCGACCCGCTGCTGCCACTCTCGCCAGGCCGACGCCTCGAAGATGTCGCTGTGGTGGGTGCGGAAGACCTCGCCGAGGCGCCCCGATAGACCGAGGAAGGTCTCGAACTCCTCGGGGAAGACATCACCCGGCCCCACCGAGAACCAGGGCTCCGCCGCCATGTCGTCGTACGGGTCATCGCTCATCGGCAGCTTGCGGAATGTGCACTCGTCGAGCGTTGTGAGTTCGTCGTAGTCGTAGAACACCACCCGGCCGTGTCGAGTCACACCGAAGTTCTTCAGCAGCATGTCACCGGGAAAGATCCCGCTGGCTGCGAGGTCCTTGATCGCCCGGCCGTAGTCGACGATCGCTGACTCCGCTGCGCCGCCGCCGTGACGATGCACGTACAGATCGAGGGGCGTGACCCGTCGCTCGACGTATGCGTGGGCGATGTGGACCGTGTCGCCGGCCTTGACCACCGTGCGGGAACACGCTTCGAGCAGTTGATCGAGGAGGTCAGGATCGAAACGGTCGGCGGCGAACGAGAGGTGCTCGAATTCCTGTGCGTCCACCAGCCTGCCGGCGCGGTCGTGGCGGAACACCAGCCGGTAACGGTTCATCACCCGGTCCCTGGTGATCTGCTTGGGAGCTCCGAAGCGATCACGGATGACCTTGAAGACGACATCGAATCCGGGAAGGGTGAAGACGACCATCACCAGCCCCGGTACACCCGCCGCCGTCTCGAACTCGTCATCAGAGGTGTCGAGATGTCCCATCAGCTCTCTGAACAGCTCCGTCTTGCCGTGCTTGTTGAAGCCGAGCGAGATGAACAACTCGGCTCGGCGCTTGCGGGGCATGAGCCCGTGGAGGTATGCGACGACCTCGTGGGGGTGGTCGATCGCGACGTGGAAGTAGGAACGGGTGAACGAGAACAGGATGCTGAACTCGTTCTCGGTCGTCATCACGGCGTCGATCCGGACACCGCCATCGGGGTGGAGCAGCGCCAGCGCAATGGGCGTCGACCTCCCTGCTGCGGTCATCTGCCCCACGACGTAGGCGCCCGAACCCCTGAAGAACACGGTCGGCAGCACTTCGATGGAATCGATGGTGGTTGCGCCCATTTGATCTGCTCGCTCCAACAATCGGAGGGAGGCGCCCTTCAGGTCGACTTCGAGGTTCGAGCAAGCACCGTCGAGGCCAACGTCTTCCATCACGGCTCGGAGCGCTTCGATGACGTTCTCGCCTCGGTAGGACGTGACGAGGCGACCCACGGGTCCCGGCGCGCGATCGGGATAGTCACTGGAGACGAACTCGATCCTGGGATCGACACCGACGGTGTCGAAGATCCGCCGGGTGATGGAGTTGTAGAACGTTTCTGCCAGTTCCCAATCGGGCCGAGCATTCACGAGACCCGAGTACACCGCGCGCATGCCGATCCAGATGTCGCGAGCTTCGAGCCGCTCGCCGAGGAGGGTCCGAACGTCGGTCTCTGCTCTCGTCACGAAGGACGAGTAGAGGTCCAGGCGCTCCACGTGATCCGCAGCGATCGCCTGCCAGTCGGCGGCGAGGAACCGGTGCCGTGCTCTTCGAGTGACGATCGAGAAGCGGTCTGCGAAGTCGTTCCAGGCGGTTGCGATGACGTTTGCGCCCTCGTTGGCGAGCCTGGAATCGGAGTACATCGACGCCATTCTTCCAGAGCCCGGCACCCTCGGCACATCCCGAGCAAGGAAACACGCTCGAAACAGAACCGTGTGCGGTCTGCAACGTTCAGTACACCGGCAGGAAAAACCCTCCCCATACGTTCACGTTTCCCCTACTGAAAAACTGGAGGCACAATGCGTAAGCGTTTGCTGGCGTTCGGCGGTTTGTCCGCCTTGGCATTGTTCGGGCCACTGGCAGGCACGGCGATGGCACAAGAAGTCGAGGAGGTGGCAACGGCCGTAGACAACGTCTGGGTCGTGGTAGCCGGAATCCTCGTCATGTTCATGCAGCCGGGCTTCGCCCTCGTCGAGGCCGGGTTCACCCGTGCCAAGAACACTGCCAACATCGTCATGAAGAACTTCATGGACTTCTCGGTCGGTGCGATCAGCTACTGGGCCTTTGGATTTGCGCTCGCATACGGCGGCACCTCCGTTGGCGGCTTTTTCGCCACCGGCGAGTGGTTCTTCTCGAACTCGGATCGATCGGTCGAATGGTTCTTCCAGGTCGTCTTCGCAGCGACTGCTGCCACGATCGTGTCGGGAGCGATGGCCGAGCGGACCAAGTTCTCCTCCTACCTGATCTACACCCCGTTCATCACGGGCCTCATCTACCCCGTCGTCACCCACTGGCAGTGGAGCGGTGACGGCTGGCTCAGCGACCTCGGTTTCCTCGACTTCGCCGGATCCGGCCTGGTCCATCTCACCGGTGGTGTCGCTGCGCTCGCCGGCGTCATGGTGATCGGCCCTCGCATCGGGAAATACGACGAGAACGGCAAGCCCCAAGCGATCCCGGGTCACTCGCTTCTCCTCGGTGCACTCGGTGTCTTCATCCTGTGGTTCGGTTGGTACGGGTTCAACGCCGGTTCGACGCTTGCTGCCGTCGGTGCGGACTTCGCATCGGTCGCAGTCACCACAACGCTCTCTGCTTCGGCCGGTGCCCTCGGCGCCATGGCCATCTCGTGGATGAACAAGGGTTACGGCAAGCCCGATCCCGGGATGACGCTCAACGGCGCGCTCGGCGGCCTGGTCGGCATCACTGCCGGTCCCGATGTCATCTCGAATGCATGGGCCATCGTCGTTGGCCTCATTGCAGGCGCCATCATCGTCTACGGCATCCAGGCAATCGAACGGGCAGGCATCGACGACCCGGTCGGCGCCATCGCCGTCCACGGTGTGTGCGGCATCTGGGGCGTCTTGGCAGTCGGGATCTTCGCGACCGACGTCGGGCTTCTGACCGGAGGCGGCTTCGGGCAGCTCGGGATTCAGGCAGTCGGAGTCCTGGCGATCGTCGCCTGGGTTTTCATCACCTCGAGCATCGTCTTCCGGGTGATCCACGCCACGGCCGGCCTTCGCGTCACGGCCGAGGAAGAACTCGCCGGTCTCGACCGAGTCGAGCACGGCGCAGCGGCCTATCCGGAGTTCATGGAGCAGATCGCTTCACCAGAACAGCTCGACCCCATCTCCTGAAACGTAGACAACTCAGGAAGACGAGAGGCGGGCCGACATGGCCCGCCTCTCTCACGTCCGACGACGGCTGTGCCCGGGGTGGGATTCGAACCCACACTCCCTTGCGGGAAGGAGTGTTTAAGACTCCCGTGCCTACCAGTTACACCACCCGGGCGTTCGAATAGCGTACCGCTGGATTGGCCTGACGAACCTCGAGCCCAGATCCGGAATAGTCCCGTTGAGGAACCCTGGGTTCGAGCTAGAGGACGAGGGCGTCGAGGAGGTCGGACTCGGAGATGGTGACCTCGGGCACGTCGAAGCGGCGCATCGCCTCACGGGCGATCATGGCACCGCCCAGGATGACGCGGGCGCGCTTGGGGTGCAGCCCCGGCAGCGCAGCGGTCGCCTCCAAGTCGGTGGCTGCGAGGGTGATCACGAGACGGTCGAGCGCGAGTCTGCTCACAACCGACCCGTGTATCTCGCCATTCACGTACCCGCCTCGCACAAGCCTTGCGATGCTCGTCCAGGTGCCCGCCACACCGACCATCCAGTAGCGCACACCCGGCTCGGGATGGGCCTCGAGCGCAGCCTCGATTGCCCGAGAGGCGTTGACGAGTTGGCCGAAGCCGACCGGTCGCTCGGTGAGCATTCGATCGGTGATCCGCACCGACCCGATCCGGCTGGAGATCGCATTCGAGGCGTCGACGAACTCGGTGCTCCCACCGCCGATATCGACCACGATCGATGTGCCATCCGACGGAGGGTGGAGCGAAGCCATCGCTCCGGTGTAGGCGAGCCGCGCCTCCTCCTCACCACCGATCACCTCGGGCCGATGTCCGAGCGCCTCGGTCGCCCTGGCGATGAACTCCTCGCCATTGGACGCATCGCGGCTCGCCGCCGTCGCCACGACCCGAACCTGGCTGCATGAGTGGTCGAGGATCGTCCGGCCAAACTCGGAGAGCACGACCAGCGTGCGCTCCATCTCGTCGCCGCCGAGCTCCCCAGAGGTGTCCAACCCGGTGCCGAGGCCGGTGATCTCGACCCTTCGCTCAAGCGGCTCACCCACCTGATCGACGACGAGTAGCCGCATGGTGTTGGTCCCGATGTCGATGCCCGCCCTCGTCACTCGGGTTCCTCCCAGAGCGGGTTACGGGCGTCGTCGACGACACAGGGAGTGGTGCAGTTCAGCGGCTCGATCCAACCCGCGACGACTGCACCCACCGGGTTCTCGTTGCCGGCGGCGGTGTCGGCGTAGTGGGCATGGAGACACTTGATCCCCTGAGACAGACCGGCCACTCCACCGCTCGGCACCGGCCCCTCATGCCCTGCGGGGATGCGGGCGTCTCGTTCGGCGCCGTATCGGAGGTGGGCCCGCTCGAGCGCTGCATCGAACGCAGGGTCCGACTGCCGCTTGGCCTCCATTCTCCTGACTCCGCCGATCGACTCGAGGCGCCCGATCCGCTTCGACGCGAGTGGGCACGTGAGCCAGTACCGGGTCGGGAACGGGGTGCCATCTTCGAGAATCGGTTCGACGGCGGCGACGGTGGGAAGGTCCAAGCAGCACCGGGCGGTGACCGAGGGATCACCGCGCAGCGGGCGGCCGATCTGCGCCCGCATCACCTCGGAGTCCTTCACCCCGAGACCAAGTCGGCTCCGGTCACGTATGCCCAGAGTTTCGCCAGGAAGGAGGGCTCTTCGGTCACCTGCTGGTCGCTGGCGGCCACCATCGGCTCCGGCTCGGATTCGGGGGCGATGACGACGTAGGCCGTCTCGCCCGGCCGAACGTATCCCAGCTTCTCGCGGGCGATCCGCTCGATCTCGATCGGAGTCTCGAGAGCGGCGACCTGCTGGGTGAGCGTGGCGTTCTCGGCGACGAGCGCAGCCAGATGATCCCGGGCCCGGTTCACCTCGGCCCGTTGATCGACCACCTGTCGGAACGGCACCACATTGGTGACGATGGCGAGGAGCACGACCGCCACGGCGATGACCACGAGGGTGACCGCCGGGCGACGGACCGAGATCATTGCGGTCTCCGGAACGGCGCCCATCCGCCGTAGCGGGCCGAATCACCGAGCGCCTCTTCGATCCGAAGCAGCTGGTTGTACTTGGCCGTGCGCTCACCGCGAGCGGGTGCGCCGGTCTTGATCTGGCCGGCGTTCGTGGCCACGGCGAGGTGGGCGATGAACGAATCCTCGGTCTCGCCAGAGCGGTGGCTCACCATCCGGCCGAAGCTCGCCCCTTCGGCGGTCTGCATCGTGTGGAGGGTCTCCGACAGCGAGCCGATCTGGTTGACCTTGATGAGGATGGCGTTGGCGGCCTTCTCGGCGATCCCGCGCCGAAGGATCTCTTCGTTGGTGACGAAGAGATCGTCGCCGACGAGCTGGGTCCGCGCTCCGACCTCCTCGGTCAGGCGAGCCCAGCCCTCCCAGTCGCCCTCGTCCATGCCGTCCTCGACCGAGACCAGCGGGAACTCGTCGATCAGTTGAGCGAGATAGGCGACCATCTCTTCGGAGGACAGTTCCCGGCCCTCCAACTGATAGCTGCCTTCTCGATAGATCTCCGAAGCCGCCACGTCGAGCGCCAGCGCCACCTCTTCGCCCGGCTTGTAGCCGGCCGACTCGATCGCCTCGAACAGCAACTCCAACGCGGCGCGATTGGTCGGCAGATTGGGGGCGAAGCCGCCTTCGTCGCCGACGTTTGTCGCCAGACCACGCCCGGCGAGGACCTTTTTGAGGGCGTGATAGATCTCCACGCCTGCGGTGAAGGCCTCGCGAAACGAGGCAAAGCCGCCCGGGACCAGCATGAACTCCTGGATGTCGACGGAGTTGGCGGCGTGAGCCCCGCCGTTCAGCACGTTGAGGCAGGGCACCGGGAGCGTCCTGGCAGCCGGGCCACCGAGATATCGATAGAGCGGAAGGCCTGTGCCGGCGGCTGCCGCCCTGGCAGTGGCGAGCGAGACCGCGAGAATCGCGTTGGCGCCGAGCTTGCCCTTGTTGGGAGTGCCGTCGAGGTCGAGCATGACCTGATCGACCTGCTCCTGGCGGGTGGCGTCCACACCCAGCAGCTGTGGCGTGATGACGGTGCGGACGTTGTCTACAGCCTGCGAAACCCCTTTTCCGCCAAAGCGGTCTCCGCCATCTCGAAGCTCCACGGCTTCGAGCGCCCCTGTCGACGCTCCGCTCGGAACCGCCGCCCGGCCGAACGCACCGCCAGCGAGGTGGACGTCGGCCTCTACGGTGGGGTTCCCACGGCTGTCGAGGATCTCACGGGCTCGAATGTCGACGATCTTTGTGGACATCTCGATCCCTCTCGTTTGTGACGATTTGAAACTAGCAGCACGTCTGCCGGGTTCAGGTGGATCTCGATCAGTCGGGGGCGGAGTGTTTCGCCTCGTGCCAAAGGGCGTTCATGGCGTCGAGATCGAGGCTGGCGAGGTCGGCGGCACGTTCCATCGCGCGAAAGCGCCGGTCGAAGCGCGATGCCGATGACTGGAGCGCCGCCTCGGGGTCGACGTCGAGATGACGTGCCAGGTTGACGATCGAGAAGAGGACATCACCGAGCTCGCGCCTTCGCTCATCTTCGGTGAGAGCGCGATCGAGTTCGGCGAGTTCTTCGTCGACGGCAGCCCGCACACCGGTGACATCCGGCCAGTCGAATCCGACCTTGGCCGCTCGTCTCCCGAGTTCCATCGATCGGGAGAGGCCAGGCATCGGAGCGACTCCCTCAAACAGTGACGATGGCTCTGCACCCTTCTCGACCGCCTTGATGTCATCCCAGTTGCGTTTGACCGTGTCGGCGTCGGCTGCGTGTACATCGCCAAAGACATGCGGATGCCGTCGCACCATCTTCGTTCGGAGGGTGTGGGCGACGTCGGAGATGCCGAATGCACCATCGTCCTCGGCGATGACGGAGTGGAACAGCACCTGGAGGAGCACGTCACCGAGCTCTTCTTCGACCTCGGCGTACGCGCCGAGATCTTCGGCGGCGCCGTCGATGAGGCGGTTGAGCGCCTCGATCAATTCGTAGGTCTCCTCGACGAGGTATCGGATCAGGCTCTCGTGGGTCTGCTTGCGATCCCACGGGCACTCGTCACGCAGTCGCCGCATCATGTCGACCACCCCCACCAGACCATTGGGGTGGGAGGGCACGAACACCGAGGTCCGCACGCCGGCGAGGTCCGCTGGAGCATGCGACGGCGGCCCCGTCCACAGCCGCTCGTCGGAAGCACCCGCCCCTGCCAGGACGGTGATCTCCAGACCGGCATGCGCCGTCCGATCGATCAGAGCGGCGAGATCACCGAGCACGATGGGATCGTCGACGTGCCCGATGACGGTGGGGGTCGAGAACGAGAGCACCGCAGGCAGATCATGGGCATTGAGGAGCTGGAACCCGTCGGCGAGGGGATCGATCCCGACCGTTCTGAACACGACATCCAGGAAGGACTCTGCAGGATGGACAGTGGCGGCTGTTCGGGCGAGGATCTTCGCGACGGCGAACTCGCCGATCAGAGGCGACCCCGGGACTGCGTAGACCACCGGCGCTTGATCGGCTGCGTACACGACTCGATCGGCGATCGCTTCGTAGACATCATCGAAGGAATCGGCGTTCTCGTACAAGTCGTCACAGAACGTCACCAATCGGCGTTGGGCCAGGTCGGCAGCTGCAGGGTGATCGATCGTCCTGGCGATCACCGTACGCCCCTCGTCCGTGAGCAGGTCGAGAGTCGGCTGCGGAACGCGGCCGAGATCGCCGGGACCGAGGCCGACGATGTCGATCATGCCGGCGGTGTCACCTGCGGGACCGGAGACGAGACCCACGAGCCGTACTCTGGCTCCACGGTGACTTCGGCCTCGGAAACGACCTCCAGCAGCCATTCCTGAACCAGGTTCTGACCACCCTGCGACGACAGCACGGTGGCGGCGTTCTCTCGGACCGCGTCGACGTCGACGTCGGGCTCGGTTCGTTCACTGACCAAGATGAGGTGCCAGCCGAATGACGATCGAACCGGCTCGGTGGCGACTCCTATCTCCGCCTCGAAAGCACCTTGTGCGAACTCCGCTACGAAGTTCCCGAGCTGGGCGCAACCCAGGTCACCGCCGTCGGGGCCCGACGGTCCGGTCGAAACGTCCATCGCCACCTCGGTGAAATCCTCGCCCGCCTGGACGCGTTCGAGCGCAGCCACGGCATCATCTTCGGTCTCGAGCAGGATGTGGGACGTGCAGGCTTCGGTCTGACCGCGGATCGTCTCGGTGACGAAGGCGTCGATCTCCTCATCGGAGACCGGGCCTTCTTCTTCGACCAGGAGCTCTTGCACGGCGTTGGCTACGAGCTGCTGATGGGCGACCCGGCGGATCCGCTCGTCGGTGAAGCCGTTCGCCTCGATCTCTGCTGCGAAGTCGGTCGAGAGCTGTTCGGTGCGCTCGTCGATCTCCTCGTCGTTGAACGTGAGGTCGAAGTCGGATTCGGCGCGAGCGATCACGATGAACTCGACGATCGTATTCGTCAGGTCCTGTGCGAACTGCGTGCGATCGACGGCGCCGGCCGAGGCGGAAAGCTCTTCGACGAGCTGCTCGTCGATCTCGAAGGAGTAGAGGTCGCCGTCGGCGACCGTGGCGACAACCTGGGTGCCGCCACCGCATGCAGACAGCACGAACGCTGCGGCTGCGAGGAGAAAGAAGACTCGGGAACGCAAGGGAAAACCTCGGGGGACTCGGGGTGCGGGCGCCATCGTACCTGTCTCCCCCGCTTGCGAGACAATCGAAGGGTTGGTGGTGGGTCGTGGCCGGGCGGGCCGCTCGGGCCTCGCTGACTTCGGCGCTACGGGCCTCTGGCGCCAGGGGCCTTCGGCGCCGCCACAGAGAGACCTTGCGTTCGGACAGCCGACGGCGTCAGCCCTTGCTGGGCCACATCTTCGCCATGAACTCCAGCAGGCCACCGAGCAACGGCGACGGGGCAGGGATGAAGATGGTCGCCTCCCTCGCGTTCAGCACCGAGCCGCGGGCCACACGCTTGAGGCGAATCTCCTGGGAATCGGTGAGATCGACGGGACCGATCCTCACCTCGTTGCGGAGTTTGACGATCTCGGTCAAGCCGATCCTGAGCGCTTCCACCCTCAACCGGGCGATGTCGATCAGCGTCTCCGCCTCGGGTGGCACGTCGCCATATCGGTCCGCCCACTCCGCAGCCACCTCGTCGGCCTCCGCATGGTCGGTCGCCAACGCCAGCCTCCGGTACGCCTCGAGTCGGAGCTGCTGTTCGGGGATGTAGTCGTCGGGGATGTGCGCGTCGATCGGGAGGTCGATGCGGATCTCGGGGGTCTCCTCGGCGATCTCACGTCCTTCGAGCTTGCCGACCGCCTCGGCGACCAGGTCTGCGTACAGCTCGAATCCGACAGCGGCGATGTGACCCGACTGGACTTCCCCGAGCATCGAACCCGCACCCCTGATCTCGAGATCCTTGACGGCGAGCTCGAAACCCGAGCCCAGGTCGGTGGCCTCACCGATGGCTTCGAGGCGACGGTGCGCCTCCTCGGTCAGCGACTGATCCGTCGGGTGGAACAGATAGGCGTACGCTCGCTGGTTGCTGCGACCGACCCTGCCGCGCAGCTGGTACAGCTGGCCAAGCCCCAAGAGGTCGGCGCGCTCGACGATGAGCGTGTTGACCTGTGGCAGGTCCAGGCCAGACTCGATGATGGTGGTGGCCACCATCACGTCGTACTCCCGGTTCCAGAAGTCGAGCATGACCTGTTCGAGCCGGCCCTCCGACATCTTTCCGTGGGCGGCGACATAGCGAGCGTCGGGAACGAGCTGGCGGAGCTTCTCCACGGTCCGGTCGATCGACTGCACCCGGTTGTGGACGTAGAAGATCTGGCCGTCGCGCAACATCTCGCGCCGGATCGCGGCCGACACGGAGTTCTCGTCGAATCGACCGACATAGGTGAGGATCGGATGGCGTTCTTCCGGTGGGGTCCTGATCTGGCTGACTTCTCGAACCCCGGTGAGGGCCATCTCGAGGGTTCGAGGAATCGGGGTCGCAGTCAGCGTCAACACGTCTACACCGATGCGCATTCGCTTGATCTGGTCCTTGGCCGCCACGCCGAACCGCTGCTCCTCGTCGACGACGAGAAGGCCGAGCTCCTTGAACTCGATGTCCTCGGACAGCAAGCGGTGGGTCCCGATCACGATGTCGACCTCCCCGGTGGCGAGCTTGGCGACCACGTCCTTCGCCTCCTTGGCGGTCAGGAAGCGCGACAGCATCTCCACCTCGACCGGATAGGGGGCAAACCGCTCGGAGAAGGTCTGGAAGTGTTGTTGGGCGAGCAGGGTGGTCGGACAGAGCACGGCCACCTGTTTGCCGCCCGTGGCCGCCTTGAAGGCGGCCCGAATCGCAACCTCGGTCTTGCCGAAGCCCACATCGCCGAACACCAGCCGATCCATCGGCTTGTCGTCCTCCATGTCGGCCTTCACCTCGGTGATCGAGGCCAGCTGGTCGATGGTCTCCTCGAAAGGGAACGAGCTCTCCATCTCACGCTGCCACGGTGTGTCCGGCGGATAGGCGTGACCGGTTGCGGCGGCTCTCGCCCGGTGGAGGCGCACCACCTCTTGGGCGACGGCCGCGACCTCCTTCCTCACCCTGGCCTTGGTCTCCGACCAGTCCTTTCCACCCATGCGAGACACCCGAGGCGCTTCTCCTCCGGTGTACTTGCTGACGGCGGCGAGCTGATCGGTGGGGACGTACAGCTTGTCGTCCCCGGCGTACGCGACGATCAGGTAGTCGCGTTCCACCCCCGCCATCGTTCGGCTGACGAGTCCCTCGAAGCGCCCGATTCCGTGTTTGTAATGAACGACGTAATCGCCTTCACGCAGGTCCCGGTATTCCGCACCGACGTCCCTACGCCGCCGGCCGGTCGAGCGGCGATGCGAGCGGCGCCTGCCGGCGATCTCCTGTTCGCCCAGCACGGCGACTCCGACATCGGGTGCTACGAAACCACGATGCACGCCGGTGGGGATCACCACTCCACCGGATGCGGGAGCGCCGGATGCAGGCTCGAGCACGAGGCCGTTCTCGCCCAGCAACCTCCGGACCCGGTCTGCGGCGGCCGAGCCGTCCATGGCAATGGAAACCGAGATACCCGAGGCGATCAGCCGCTGGAGGCCGGACGCGACCGACTCGGGATCGCCGGCGGTTGCGTCGAGGCTCCTCACTTTCAACACTTCGTCTGCAGGCGAGGCCGCCAACGTGGGCATCTCGATGGTCGGTCGGCGATCGAGCGTCGAAGCGAGATCCATGAACAGCGGCGGATGCTCCCCCGCCTCGGGGGACCCTTCTCCCCATGTCGGAGCGAGAGCGGCGGCGAGCTCGGACTCCTCGTCTGCGAGATCAGCCGCACGGCCGATGGCCCGCTCGGGCTCTGCCACGACCACGGTCACGCCGTCATCGAGCTCGTCGAGCAGACATCGTGCGTCGGACAGCCAGGGCATCCACGACTCCATCCCGGGGAACTGCTGCCTCTCGGCGAGACGATCCCAAACGGATGCGTTCCACGGATCCGAGCTGAGCAGATGACGAGCCCGCGCTGCGAGCCCTTCGGAATCGATGCGGAACTCCCGGGCAGGAAACGCCACGAGCCGTTCCACCGGATCGGACGACCGCTGATCACCGGTCGCGAACGTTCTGAGATCGTCGACGATGTCCCCCCAGAAGTCGACCCGAACCGGCTCATGACCTTGCGCCGGGAACAGGTCGACGATGCCGCCTCTGACCGCCACCTCGCCGCGGCCTTCGACCCGATCGGTGCGTTGGTAACCCATCGACGTCAAGCGCGCGACCAGCTCCGGCACCTCCACGTCATCGCCACGGGACAATGTCACCGGCGATGGGTCGCTGGGTGACGATCGCTGGATCGCCGCTCGCACCGAGGCGACCACGACGGTTCCCAAACCGCCATCGCCCAGTCGATTCCTTGCCTCGGCCCGTCGCGCCATGGTCGAGGCGTTCGGGGAGATGTGTTCGAAGGGCAGGATCTCCCACGCCGGCATGAGAGTGACGTCATCGACGAACAGACCGAGATCATCGGCCAGATCCTCGGCATCGCGCTCTCCCGGAACCACCACGAGGATGGGGGTTTCCAGCTTCCTAGCCAGCCCCGCCACGGCGAAGGCGCGCGCTCCCGCCGACACCACCCACCGGCCAGGCAGCGGAGGGAAGTGCTTGGCGCGCCAACGGTCTACGAGTGCAGCGAGCGGAGCGGACATGCGACCGAGATCGTAGGCAATGCCGCTCACTTCCCTCATTTCGTGGCCGGGACCAACTGATCTGTCGCCGCAAGCCGCTGCCAGTGAACGTCGGGCGCGAATTGACCCCGCCGATCAGTCGAGGTCATCGGCTTCAGCGCCTGTCTCGAGGCTCCAACAAGGCGTACCTCCCGGTGGCGTGGGCGACGGGCCTGGCATCGGCGCCGTCGACCCAGACCCGCACATCACCGAAGATCCCGGCCCGACCGGCTCTGATCAGCTCGGCACGAGCAACCAGGTCTCCCCCGACAGCCGGCCGCAGAAACGTGATGTGCAGATCCGAGGTCACCGCCATCGGCTCGAGGCCGAGAACGGTGAACGACAAATACCACAGCGCAGAGTCGCAGATCGTGAACTGGTTGGGTCCGCTGATGAAGCCGCCCGGTCGATCGAGCGAAGCGTCATATGCCCATCTGGCTTCGGCGAAACCCTCGCCGATACCCACGCAGCGAAACCCGTCGGCGGCCGCAGCGGGATAAGTGTCGGCCACCAACCGGTTCACCTGATCGACTGTTGGTATCGGCATGGCTGGGTATGATGCCAGCGACTCTGGAGGTCGAGTGGCCAATCCCGTTCTCGCCAAGGCGTTCGACTCGCGTCAACAGCAAACACCCGCCGGTCCGATCACGACGACCAACGGCGTCATGACCGGAAACGGCGTCATCCGCTCGTTCGCCGTCCTCTCGGCGCTCTTCGTCCCGGCCGCGATCTTTGGGTGGACCCAGTTCGACGGCGAATCGTTCCCCAGCTGGGTGCTGGGCGCGTTCGTGGTGGCGATCGTCGCGGTCATCGCCGGGAGCCTCAAACCGACGTGGGCGCCCTTCATCGGCCCGGTCTATGCCATCGTCGAGGGTGCCATCGTCGGCGTGGTGTCGCGGCTCTATGAAACCGCCTATGACGGGCTGATCGTTCAGGCCGTGCTTGCAACGACCGTGACGACGTTCGTGATGGCAGTCCTCTACGTCACCCGAACTATCGAGGTGACCGCTCGGCTCCGCTCGATCGTGACGGGTGCGACGCTGGCGATCTTCGCTTTCTACCTGATCAGCTTCGGCCTGTCGTTCTTCGACATCGGCGTCCCCCTGATTTGGGATGCAGGGCTGCTCGGCATCGGATTCAGCCTGTTGGTCATCGGTATCGCCGCGTTCAACCTGCTGCTCGATTTCGACCTCATCGAACGGGGTGTGAAGGGCCGAGCCCCGGGCTACATGAACTGGTATGCCGCATTCGGGCTGATGGTCACGATCGTCTGGCTGTACCTCGAGTTCTTGCGCCTACTGGCGAAGCTGCAGCGACGCTGACTCAGCGGTCCGTCAGGCCCTCGGACCGAAACCACTCGACGAGTCGCTCCATGAACGGAACCGCCTCGGTGTATTCGAGGCCGAGCTCTCGAGCCGCCCGGCTCCCGTCGTAACGGTGACCGTGTGCCACGGTTGCGATCATCTCCCCACAGAATGGAACCGGCACCCGCATCCAGCGAAGGAAGTCGGCGACAGGCCCGGCCGAACGCGCCAGCCAGGGGGGCACGAACCGCACTTCGAGCCGTAGTCCCAGAACGGCCGAGATCATGGCGACGGCTTCCCGCGCCTCGATCGTGAACGAGTTCAACACGTACCTCCGGCGATCCTCTCCGTGCTCGGCGGCGAGCAGGTGACCGCGGGCGCAGTCATCGATGTCCACCAGCGACAGCGACGTGTCGGCCAGTACCCGTAGTCCCCCATTGACGACGTCGAGGATCAGCTCGCCGGTGCCGGTGGCCCGGCCCGGACCCTGGACCGATGATGGGTTGACGACTACGACCTCGATGTCGGGGTCGAGTTCCTGAAGCGCTTGCTCGGCTAGGTATTTGGACTCTTCGTAGCGAGAGAGAAAAGAGCCCCGGTGCTCGGAGTCCTCGTCGCCGATCTCCCCCTGCGGCTCTCCCAGCACGGCTGCCGACGACGTGTACACGAGGCGCGCGACTCCTGCTTTGGAGGCAGCCTCTGCGACGTTCAGCGTCCCGTTGATGTTGGCCTCCCACATCGGCACGGGATCGTCGATACACATGGCGTTGAGTCCGGCGACGTGAAACACCCACTCGCAATCGGAGAACGCGGCGACCAGCGACTCGTAGTCACCGATGTCGGAGCGAGCCGTTTTCGCACCGAGCCGCTCCAGCGTCGTATCCGCCTCTGAGCTCCGGGAGGTCGCAACGACATCGAACCCTTCGGAAACGAGATGCGATACCACCGCACGCCCGACGACGCCCGAGCCACCGGTGACGGCGACATTCATGCAGGGGCGCCGGCGCTCTCGGAACGAACCGTCTCCCAGAACGCCTGCACATACCCCCAGCCGCTGGCAAGGGTGACGACCACGGCCAAGAGCATCAGCCACTCGTCGAAGAACAGCGGCCCCAGCGGGCTCGAGAACCGGATGAACGCAAAACCGATCGCAACGAACTGGATCAGAGCCTTCGCCTTGCCGAGTTGTGACGGCTGCACCAGGCCGCCGGTGAGGGCAACCAATCCTCGCAACGCCATCACGATGAACTCGCGCATCACGATGACGAGCGCGGCCCAGATCGATACCCGGTCGATCGAGATGAGCGCCATCAGAGAGCCCGTCACGAGCAACTTGTCGGCGGTCGTGTCGAGAAACGCCCCGAGCGTCGACTCGATGTGCCAGCGGCGAGCGAGGTAGCCGTCGAGGAAGTCGGTTATCGCTGCAACCGTGAAGAGCGCCGCCGCCCAGCCGAGCGCGCCATCGAGCCGATCGTGGCTGCGCGCCAACACCATGATCGCAGGAACCAGGACGACCCTGGTGATTGCGAGACTGTCGGGTATCGAGATCTCTGGCCGCTCCGGTCTGTCTGGCTGAGAGCATACGCGAACTGTGAGGGCCGGGGTCAACCGGCTCCACGCACGTGCTTGTTCCGAGGTCAGGGTTGCCACCCGATTCGGCGATCGACTCCCAAGGCTCGGGCTTTGGGTGGGTGCGGGCCATCGGTACGATCGAACCCATGACAACGACGGTCACGACAGCCTGGAATCGTGCAGATCATCTCCAGCGGATGAAGTCGCACGGCCGCTTCGACACCCTGGTCATCGGTGGCGGAATCATCGGAGCCGGTGCAACGCTCGACCTCTCGATTCGCGGTGTCGATGTCGGTCTCGTCGAACAGTCCGACTTCGCACAGGGCACGTCATCGAGATCCACGAAGCTGTTCCACGGTGGCATCCGCTATCTCCCCCACTTCGAGTTCAACCTCGTGTCCGAAGGCTTGAGAGAGCAGAAGATTCTCCATCACATCGCCGACTTCCTCTACGACCCGTTGGAGTTCGTCATTCCGATCTACGAACAGTACGGACTCGCCGATGCCCCCAAATGGGCGTCGAAGGGTTGGATCGCCCCGGTTGCTCTGCGGGCAGGGCTCACGCTCTACGACGTGCTCGGCGGTTTCGGCCGACCTGGCGATCGTCACCGCGGCGTAGACGTGGAGACGCTGCTCGAGATGATGCCCGACCTGAAGACCGAAGGGCTCAAGAGTGGCGTGGTGTACTCAGACGCTCAGACAGACGACTCTCGGCTGGTTGTCACACTCCTCAAGACCGCTGTCCGCCGATACGGCGCGACGGCGGCCGGCGGAATCAAGGTGTCCATGGTGCACCCGCACGACGGGTGGTTCTCGGTCGACGTGGAAGATGTCTCCACCGGTGAAGCATTCACCCTCGAAGCCACCACGGTGATCGCCGCCACCGGAGCCTTTCAGCTACCCGGGATCGACGGCCCCGCCAAACCGATGAGACTCGTTGCGAGCAAGGGGACGCACCTCATGGTCGCCGAGAAAGACCTCCCGCTCGGCGGCCGGGCGCTGGTCCTGCCCACCACCGACGACGGCCGAGTCCTGTTCATCGTCCCGTGGCTCGGTCATGCAATGATCGGCACCACCGACACCGAGTACACCGATGACCCCACCCACCCCACCGCCTCGGACGAGGACAACGAATACCTGATTCGGCACGTTCAGAGGTACCTGGATGTCCCCGACTTCGAGCCGATCTCGAGTTTCGCCGGGCTCCGAGCGCTCGCCGACCCCGAAGGGGAGTCGACCGCCAAGGCTTCGCGAGGCCACGTGGTCGGAGAGCCCGTGCCGGGCCTCGTGCAGGTGGCCGGCGGCAAGCTGACGACTTACCGCAAGATCGCCGCCGAAGCTGCCGACGTCGTTGCAGAGCGCCTGGATGTGGGCGTGAAGTCTTCGACCGACGCAGTCACCTTGGTGGGTGCCAACGGATCGATACCGGCGCTCGAGCGCCGGATGCGAGAGGCCGGAGCGAGCGGCTCGGTGATCGGCCCGAGCATCAATCGATACGGAACCGAAGTCATGACACTGGCCAATCTCATGGAAGAAGATCCCGATCTGGCCAAGCCATTGGGCGATGGCCGCACATCGCGAGCCGACGTGGTCTATGCGGTCCGGTTCGAGGCCGCCAGCCGGATCAGCGACATCACCCTCCGCCGAACCCATCTCGCCTGGTTCACGCGCGATCACGCCCGAGATGACTCCCCCGAGATCGCTTCGATGATGCAGCGGGAACTCGGCTGGAACGACGAGGAGCGCGCTCGCCAGCTCGCCTCTCACGAGACAGAACTGACCGCCGAGGCACTCTGAACGTGCCGGCGAGAACGCAGGAAATCGGGGGTCTATCCTCCAGGCCGAGGGTCGCAACCCCGGAAACCGGGGTTGCAAGGCCCTTCTCCCCTTTCCGGAGGCCATCCGGCCCTGCCTGGGCCGCCTGATCTCCGTATGGTAGAACGGAAGCAAAACGACGAGGTGACCCCGATGGAAGCAGGACTCGACCGCGATACGCTCGATCTGGTGCTTGGAACGATCCGGGAGTTCGGCGCGGACCAGTTGCCAGACGACTATCTCCTGGAACTCGACACGAAGGACGAGTTCCCCGAGGAGATCGTCAGGCAGATGTTGAGCGACCTCGGCGTCACGCTGCTCTTCATCCCCGAGAAGTACGGCGGAATGGGGGCCTCGACCTTCGACGTCTACCGAGTATGTGAGCTTCTGGCCCGGATCGACGTCGGTGTGGCGACCGGCGTCTTCGCAACCTTCTTGGGAAGCGATCCAATCGTGTTCGGCGCCACCGATGCGCAGAAGGAACGGTGGATGACGCTCATCGCCGAGGAAGGGTTGCTGATGGCGTACGGCGCAACCGAGCCGGAAGCGGGCAGCGACCTGGGAGCACTCAAGACGACGGCGAAGCCAGTCGTCGAAGACGGAGAGACCGTGGCGTATGTCATCAACGGCAACAAACAGTGGATCTCCAACGGCGGCTACGCCGATCTGTACACCATCCTCGCCGGCACTCCCGGAGGGCCCACCTGGTTCGTGGTCGACAGCGACACCGAGGGTTTCGCCAAGGGGAAGCCGGAAGACAAACACGGCATTCGCGCTTCGAACACGGCTGCGTTGTCGCTGCAGGATGTCACCGTGGACGCCGACCGGCTCGTCGGAGACGGTGAGGGGCAGGGACTGCTCCAGGCCCAAGCCGTGTTCGGATACACGCGCCTGATGGTGGCGGCCTTCGGTCTCGGCGCAGGATGGGCAGCGCTCGATCGAGCGATCCCCTACTCCCAGGAGCGGATCCAAGGGGGCGCGCCGCTCTCGACCAAGCAGGGCTACACCCACAAGCTCATCGTCCCACACGTGGTCCGCCTCGAGGCCGCCCGGGCCTACATCGAGGAGACGTCACAGAGGATCGATGCAGGCGAAGAACTCCTCAACACCGAGGGCGCAATCGCCAAATACCTGGGCACCGAGGGTGGGAATCTCGCCGCCGACAGCGCTATCCAAGCACTGGGCGGCTACGGGTACACCAAGGAGTACATGGTCGAGAAGATCAAGCGTGACGTGCGCATCACGACGATCTACGAGGGCACGTCGGAGATCATGGAGATGACGATCGCCCGCGATCGGTGGCAAGAGCATCTCAAGACCCGTGGCGAGTTCTACCACGAACAAGCGAGAAAGCTCGACGAACTCGCCGCTTCCAGTCCGACCGTGGGCGCCGAGATTGCAGCTCTCGCGTTCCACGGTCTCAGCGAAGTGATGGAGCAGGCGCGACTCCACCGCCTGACGCGGAACCAACACGTGCTGTTCCGACTCGGTGAGATCGTTGCATATGTCGAGTGCGCCGGAGCTCTCTGCCGTCGCGCTGCATCGGCACTCGATGGAACGCTCGACGAGAAAGCCGACATGCGTTTCGAGGGTCCGACCCTGGCGGCGATCGCCCGTGTGTTTGCCCGCGAAGCGGCAGCCAAGCTGGCACTCGACGCCACGAGGTGGATGATGGGGGCCGCCGATCCGGGAGCGATAGATGCCGCCGGGTTCGAGGCCGCCCTCGGCACCAAGGCGATCCAGCAGGCACAGACCGGGTTGATCGCCGACATGGATCGTGTCGCCGATGCGATCTACCAACGAACCTGAACGAGAACGCCTTGGAGGAGAGGTAGTAATGGTCGACAAGGTCGAGCGAGCAGTAGCAGTCGTCGGTCTGGGTGCAGTTCTGCCAGACGCTCCCGACGTGGCCTCGTTCTGGGCGAACATCGAGACAGGCCGATACTCGATCACCGAAGTCGATCCCGCACGCTGGGACCCCGAGCTCTACTACGACGCCGACCCGAAGGCGCCCGACAAGACCTATTCGATCATCGGGGGGTGGGTCAAGGACTTCGACTGGGCCCCACTCGACTGGAGGCTTCCGATCCCCCCCAAGGTCGCCGACTCCATGGACCGCACCCAGAAGTGGTCCATCATGGCCTCCCGCCAGGCGTTGCTGGACTACGGATACCCCGGGCGCCCCCTCGACGCCGATCGGACAGCGGTCGTGCTCGGCAATGCCATGGCCGGAGACATGCACTATCTCACGTCGCTTCGTGCGTACTACCCCGAGTACGCCGAGGAGCTCCGCGATGCCCCGAGTTTTCAGGCCCTGGACGGAACCGTGCGAGAAGCCATCCTCGACGAGTTGCTCTCCGGCGTCCGCAACCGCTTCCCCGACATCACCGAGGACACCATGCCCGGGGAGCTCGGCAACATCATCGCAGGTCGCGTCGCCAACCTCTTCGACTTCCACGGACCGAACTTCATCGTCGACGCCGCATGTGCATCGGCGCTCGCCGCCATCGACGCCGCCATCGAAGGTCTCGAACAGGGTGACTACGACGCCGTGCTCACTGGAGGCGTCGACGCAAACATGGGCGTCCCGAGCTTCATCAAGTTCTGCAAGATCGGTGCACTGTCCGCATCCGGGACCCGCCCGTATCACGCCGGCGCCGACGGCTTCGTCATGGGTGAGGGCGCAGCGGTATTCCTCCTCAAGCGCCTCGCCGACGCCGAGCGCGACGGCGACCACATCTATGCGGTCATTCGGGGGCTCGGTGGCTCCAGCGACGGCAGAGGGAAGGGAATCACGGCGCCCAACCCCGTGGGCCAGGAGTTCGCAGTCGCCCGTGCGTGGAAGAACGCGAACCTGTCGCCGAACCAATCGACGTACATCGAAGGTCATGGCACTTCGACCCGCGTCGGTGACGTCGTCGAGGTGGGAAGTCTCGGCAAGGTGTTCGCAGATCTCGGGCTCGAGCCCGGATCGATCCCACTCGGCTCTGTGAAGTCGAACATCGGGCATCTGAAGAGCTCCGCCGGCGCCGCCGGGATGCTGAAGACGATCAAGGCGCTGGACGAGAAGAAGCTCCCACCTTCTCTCGGCGATGGTGAGCCCAACCCCAACATCGACTTCAGGCAGTCTCCGCTGTACATCAACAAGGAGCTACGCGAGTGGAAGACCGAGAACGGCCAGGTGCGCTCGGCAGGCGTCTCGGCGTTCGGCTTCGGCGGTACCAATTTCCACGTCGTTCTCGAGGAGTACGTCCCCGGGCGCCTCCAGGTCGATGCCCGACCCACCTCGCAACTGGTCTCTGCACCCGCGCCCGGCCGTGAGGTGACCGGCGACGACCCCAAAGCTCCGCTGCGCGGTGCGCTCGTGATCGGTGCCGGCGACGAGAACGCGATCCTCACACGGCTCCGCGACATCGTGGTTGCAGCCGGCAATGGCGCATCCCCGGAACCGGCGCCACCCTCCGAAGAGGACCTGCGGGCACCGGTCCGTTTGGCGATCGACTACGGGTCGGCCGCCGAGCTCGCCGACAAGGCCGGCAAGGCGATGCGGGCTCTCGAATCGGGCAATCCCGCCATGTGGAAGGCGTTCCGCAACCAAGGCATCTTCCTCGGTCGTGGTGAGCCGGGGATGCTCGCGTTCCTCTACACGGGCCAAGGATCCCAGTACGTCAACATGCTCGACGGGCTGCGTCGCGACGAACCGATTGTCGGTGCGCTGTTCGATCAGGCAGACGACGTGATGGCGCCGATCCTCGGCGCACCGCTCACCCACTACCTCTTCGCGGACCGCGACGACGCCGATGCGATGGCTCGCGCCGACGCCGAGCTCCGCCAAACCGAGATCACCCAACCAGCCGTGTTGACCGTCGACATCGCGCTCACCGAACTGCTCGCCGCGTACGGAGTCCAGCCCGACATGGTGATGGGGCACAGCCTGGGCGAGTACGGAGCGCTGGTCGCAGCCAAGGCGCTCCCGTTCGGAGATGCCCTCGAGGCCGTCGCAGGCCGTGGTCGGGAGATGGCCAACGTCGATGTGCCAGACACGGGGCTGATGGCGGCGGTCTTCGCCCCCATCGAACAGATCGAGCGAGCGGTCGCCGCCGTCGACGACTACGTCGTCATTGCCAACGTCAACAGCTACGAGCAGGCGGTGATCGGAGGATCGACACCAGGGGTGACGGCCGCAGGCCGGCTACTCGCAGAAGCAGGCGCCCAGGTCGTGCCGCTCCCCGTCAGCCACGCATTCCACACAGAGATCGTCGCCCCCGCTAGCGAACCACTCAGAGAGCAGCTGGCTCGGCTGCGGCTGTCATCGCCTGCGATTCCCTTGGTCGCGAACACGAACGGCGGCTTCTATCCGATGGGCCCCGATGTGACCGATGAGATGATCGACATCCTCGGCAAGCAGATCGCTTCACCGGTCCAGTTCGTTCAAGGACTCACAACCCTGTACGAAGCGGGTTGTCGGGTCTTCGTCGAAGTCGGTCCGAAAAAGGCACTCCAGGGTCTCGTCGAGAACGTGCTCGGCGACGATCCCGGTGTGAGCGCACTCTTCACCAACCATCCCAAGCTGGGCGACGACGTGAGCTTCAACCATGCGTTGTGTGGGCTGTACGCAGCCGGACTCGGTGTCCGAACCGCCGTCGAGGTTCCCACACCGCACGAGCCACTGGAGGCGGAAGTCTCCGATGAGACAACGGAGAAGCCGACCATGACGACACCCCCGAGCGACGACCGCATGTACTCGGAGCTCGGGCACCTGTTCGCCGACTTCCTGGAGCGAGGCTACGAGGTGCTCTCCGGGCAGCACACCAGACCCGCTGAACGAGGACCGGCACCGGTTGGCGGTGAGCTGCCGGTTGTCGTGACGGGTGCTGGGCTCGGCCTGCCCGGTGGTGACCGGGTGTTCGGCGACGACAAGGTGCCGGCTCTGCTGGCCGGCGAACAGTTCATCGACACGATTCCGGTCAAGTTCCGCCAGCGCGTCACAAACAAGAAGATCACCCGGCTGGTCAAGTCCGAGGCGGGTGGCGGCCACTTCGAGACGATCGACAGCCAGGCCGACGTGATCAAGCTCGCGGGCCGCGCCGGCAAGGTGGACCTCGTCGAGGAGTTCGGCTTCCCAGCCGAACGTGTCCCTGCTCTCGACCGCACCTCCGAACTGGCGATCGGAGCGGGCCTCGATGCGCTCCGCGACGCCGGAATCCCGCTCGTCATGCAGTACAAGGGCACAACCACCGGCACGACGCTGCCGGACCGGTGGCTGCTCCCCGTGACATACCGCGATACGACCGGTGTGATCTTCGCATCGGCCTTCCCCGGCCTCGATGCCACGCTTGGCGAGGTCGAGCGGTTCTATGAGTCCGAGAGCGTCGAACAGCGACTCGAGGACTACCGGTCGCTCCGAGGGCGACTCGACGACCTCGGGGGAAGTGCGCTGCTCGCCGATGAGCTAGAGCGTCGAATCCACGAGCTCGAGCACGAGATCGAAGCGAACCCGTACGTCTTCGATCGACGCTTCCTGTTCCAGTGTGTGTCGATGGGGCACGCACAGATGGCCGAGTACATCGGTGCCCGCGGGCCGAATACTCAGCTGAACGCCGCGTGTGCCTCGACGACTCAAGCCGTCGCAGTCGCCGAAGACTGGATCCGCACCGGGCGGTGCGAACGTGTGCTGATCGTCTCGGGCGACGACGTCACGAGTGACCATCTCATCGAGTGGATCGGCTCTGGCTTCCTCGCCGTCGGCGCAGCCGCAACAGACGAGATCGTTGAAGACGCTGCGTTGCCGTTCGATCGGCGCCGGCACGGCATGATCCTCGGAATGGGCGCTGCGGCCATCGTCATCGAATCGGCAGAGAGCGCCGCCGAGCGCGGGATCCAACCCATCTCGCAGGTGCTCTCGGCGGTCACCGCCAACTCGGCGTATCACGGCAGTCGGCTCGATCCGGGTCACATCCGCGAGGTGATGGAGGACCTGATTTCTCAGGCAGAGCGACGATGGGGCGTCGACCGACACGAGATCGCCCCGAAGACCGTGTTCGTCTCGCACGAGACCTACACCCCCGCCCGCGGCGGCAGCGCCCAGGCGGAGATCGATGCGCTCCGGCACGTGTTCGGTCAATCAGCAGATCGAGTCGTCATCGCCAACACGAAGGGATACACCGGGCACGCCATGGGAGTCGGCGTAGAGGATGTGCTCGCCATCAAGTCTCTCGAGACCGGCATCGTCCCGCCTGTCCCGAACTTCAAGGAGCCCGATCCCGATCTCGGCAACCTGACCCTGTCGAGGGGCGGCTCGTATCCCGTCGAGTACTCGCTGAGACTCGGAGCAGGCTTCGGTTCCCAGATCAGCATGACGCTGTACCGCCATGTCCCGGCGCCGAGCGGCGTCCACCCCGAGCCCGACCGGCTCGGCTACGAGACCCGGCTGGCCGACGAGGGGGCCTGGCGTCGCTGGTTGAGCGCCGTCAGCGGCCGTGTCGATCCCGGCGTCGAGATCGAACGCCGCACGCTGCGTGTCCAGGACCGAGCGGAGGGCCGCCCGGCACCGACCCGACCAGGGGTCGCCGAACGCCCGACCCCGACAGCGCCGACAACGACGGTCCCCGCACCCGCAGCTCCGCCCGTACCGCCGGCCCCAGCCCCCACACCGGCGGCACCAGCCCCCACACCAGCCCCAGCCC
>JAHEIN010000271.1 GCA_024639335.1 bacterium
GAGTCTGACGACGACCTCTGTCTCGTTGGGTGCGGTCACGCATCCTCCACCCCGGACCTCGGGGTTCACAGGTGACTCGTGTGAACCCGGCTTCGAGGTTTACCGGTTTCTCGTGATTGGTTCGATCGGCCCAAAATGTGGCGATTCCTCATTCATCGGTAAACCAACCGCCCCCCTTGACACGAGTTACCGACGAACGCCCAGAGTGAGGATGCCCATGAAGAACAACCCATTCGTCATATTTGTCACCGCCTTTCTGGTGGTGATGGGGTCGGGACTGGCGATCGCCGCCATCGGTGGTCCCTCGACCACGAGCGAAGGACTCGACGAGAGCTCGTTCGCCGTCGACTTCGGCGGAGAGCTGGAGACAGGCGCGCAGGTCACCGAGACCACCACCGCCGATCAGATGGAGCGGGGCGTCGACGGGCACGACGCCGCCGAAACCGAGGAGAAGCTCCTCAGCGGGGAGAAGGGCGAAGCAGAGGGGCAGGACGCGGCTCCGAAGGAGGAGACCACGAAGGACCCGGCTCCGAAAGAAGAGCCGAAGGAAGAGGCCCCGAAGGCGGAGGCGCCCGAGAAGGTCGACGAGTCCACGTGGATCGAGGTTCTGGCACCGAGCAATGGGCAGGTGTTCGAAGACAAGAGCGTCGTGTTCGAGGGGAAGGCCGAGCCAGGAGCCGAGGTGTACGCCGGCGATTATCGAGCCGACAGCAACGACGACGGTGTGTGGCGGATCGTGCTCTTCCTCGCCCCGGGTTCGCAGACCGTTCAGTTCAAGGCGATCGACTCCGCCGGCAACCGTGCCAGTGACAGCGTGACGGTCAGCCTCGAGACAGTGCAGGAGAAGCCCAAGAGCTTTGAGTTCACCGTTCATCAGAAATATGTCGAGAGCCACGAGCCGTTCGAGAAGTTCTACGGGACCGGCACACCGGGGATGGGAGTGCTCGCCAAGAGCGAGTACGGGACCGAGGACGCCCGGGTGGGTGAGAACGGTGAGTGGTGGCTGCCGATCGAGTTCTCGGGTCTGTCAGAGACCACGACGTTCCCGATAACGATCACGACCACCGAGGGTTTCTCCGGGACCTACTGGTTCACCTATGTGGCCAAGGTCCACGAGTTCAGTGCCAACCAGAAGTACTTCGAGAGCCATGAGCCGTTCGAGAAGTTCTACGGCACGGGCACACCGGGGATGGGTGTCGTCGCACGCAGCGAGTTCGGAGTCGCCGATGCTCGAGTGGGGGAGAACGGTGAGTGGTGGCTGCCGATCGAGTTCTCCGGGTTGAGCGAGACGACGACCTTCCCGATAACGATCACGACCACCGAGGGATTCTCCGGGACCTACTGGTTCACCTATGTGGCCAAGGTCCACGAGTTCAGTGCCAACCAGAAGTACGGGTCGTGCTCGGAGGACCCGCCCTACGACGTCTTCTGGGGCACCGGCATACCGGGCTCGGTCGTCGAGGTCGGATCGCCATACGGCAGTGGCCGGGTCGAGGTCGGCGAAGGCGGCTGGTGGGAGATGAAGGTGTTCTTCGAGACCGCACCTGCCGGCGAGACCTTCGAGGTCGTCGTAGGCGATTCCCAGGGCAACGTCGAGACGTTCTACTTCACCAGCCTCGCACACGGGGAGAAGTGATCTCGACGCAGGGCAGCGACGGGTGGCGGAGTCCGGGGGACTCCGCCACCTTCGTTTTGGAGGCGCTACCTGCGCCGGCCGCGGCATACTGGGTGAGGTGAACGGCCTCCGTACGATCGTCCTGATTGGCCCGATGGGCTCGGGCAAGTCCACGGTTGGCCGACTTCTGGCAGATCGCCTTGCGCGACCGTTGGTCGACTCGGACATCGTGATTTGGCGGTCGATCGGGATGTCGGCAGCCGAGGTCGCAGCAAGCGCCGGTGTCCAACGTCTGCACGAGATCGAGGCGCTGGTGCTGCAACGATCTCTGCAACGATCTCAGGGCGCCGTCATCGCGGCCGCTGCGAGCGTCGTCGATGACGGTGAGCTCGTCGAGCGTCTGCGGGAGGGGCGAGAATTCATCGGATTGCTCGCCGCCCGCCCCGAGGAGTGCGTCCGGCGCGCCGGTTCCGGCAGACATCGGAGGTCGATGACCGCCGATGAGCACCGAGACCTGTACGAGCGACGACTCGATTCCTATCGGCGGGCTGCCGATATCGAGATCGACACGACATCGCTCGACGCCATCGAGGTCACTGAGCTCCTCATCAACGCGATCTGGGTCAGCTGGCCGTGATCGCCAGGCAAGGAAGGTTGGTGAGGCGTCGTCGGCGCAAGGTCGGGCAGTAGCCGACACGGCCGATGATCAGCGCCTGAAACGTCCTACGGGATTCGCCATTGCCATCGACGTGATGGGGCTGGTCGATTCAGTTGGCCACCCGCACAGCTCCCGCATCATGCATGCCGTCGCCGCCTTGGCTCCGATGGTGACCTGCTGGGTACCGCTACCGGAGGCCGACCATCGCTGCTCTCAGGGTCAGGCCGATCCATCGAAGTAGGTTCGCGCCTTCGCCCACGCTGCGTCGCCTATGTCTGCGCCCATGATTCGGCCGGCGAGGTCGTCTGCGCGTACGTGGATTCCTCCGTAGAGTCGAGAGATGCCGGCCTGATCGGCGGCGTCGGCGTAGGCGGCCCACTG
>JAHEIN010000106.1 GCA_024639335.1 bacterium
GGTCCGGGAGCGTCGAGCACGACTGCGCGCATCAAGTCCGTCATGCAACCTCATCTCGACAACACGCGGATCAACACTGCGCGCCTGCGGACCATTCCGTTGGCGGCCCCAACCTCTCGCTGACGCGTCTAGATCGCGACCCGGGGAGGTCCGGGCAGGCGCTCGTTGCTGCTTACAACGGCGACGACGACGATGACGGCGTTGACGATGATCCCGATCCACGCCGCCCACAGGGCGAGCACGCAGAGCGCCGTCGAGAGCGTTCCGAGCAGGATCAGCGAGCGCTCCCATCCCCGGAATTCCGTGACGACCGCCACCGCGGCGAACACGAACGCCAGACCGAGCGTCGCCCAAGCCATTCCGAGCAGACCGATGACCAGGTCGTTGCCGATCATCCATGTCCCGCCGAGATATTCGAGCTCCTCGTTGGCCTCGAACGCATCGAACGCAGCAACCACACCCACGAAGTGGGCGAGGCCGTGTGTGACAAGGAGAATCGCCATGGCAATCGGGGGTGTCCGATCACGATTCCGGCCCATCCATCCCGGGGCTCGGCGCAACTCTCGGGTGACCGCCGCCGTCGAGGCCGCCTCCCTTCTGCGCTGGTCGAGTGCAGTCATGGGATCCTCCTTCGGTCTCATCCTCGGGGCGGTCGTCCGGGCCCGGCAAGGGCCTTTGGTCGGTTTTTCCGGCGAGGACCTAACGTGAGGCGCGAAACATGAAACACACTGAACAGATGAAGGCCGCAATGGCAGCGACAGCGCTCGGCGCTGCATCCATCTTCCTCAGCCAGTGGGAGCCCGACGACCACTGGGCAACACCCGCCGCGCCGGACGTCACCGTGGTCGACCAACTCGACGACGACGACTGGGTCGACGCTCCCCCGCATTGGGGTGTGCTGGCCGACGGCCGAGAGTGGATGAGCCTCGGCTGAGCTGCGGTGCCGTGCCGGGTCGTATGCCTGATCTGGCACACTTGCCGGGCATGCGCTTCGCTCAAGTGACCGCTCTGGACCCGGATGCACTCGGGATCCCTGTCATCGTCGCCTCGCTGGGGCTCATCCTGATCGCCATCGCCGTCTCCAGAGTCCTGGGTCTCGGCGTCGAAGGTCGGATCGGATGGGCATCGATCAGGGCCGCCGTGCAGTTGATCGCCGTTGGCGTGCTGCTGGCAGCGATCGTCGACGCCGGGATCGGCGATGCGTTGGCGTGGGCATGGATCCTCGTGATGATCGCCGTGACCGTGTGGACGGTCCACAGGCGATCTGATGCGACGATCCCACACCTCACGCTCGCGGCGGGGCTGGCCGTCAGCGGATCGGTGGCGACGAGTCTGGCGGTGGCATTCGGGCTGGGGATCTTCGAGGCCACCCCGATCAACCTGATCGTCGTTGCGGGGATCACCATCGGGAACGCCCTCCCTTCCACCGTCCTCGCCGTCGACCAGGTCGCCAAGGAAGCCGGCACCAGGCAGGGAGAGATCGAGGCGATGCTGTCCCTGGGCTTCGACCGAGCGATGGTCGGGCGCCAACTGGCACCGTCGGCTGCCCGGAGCGCCCTCATCCCCCAGGTCGAACGAACCAAGGTCGTCGGGTTGATCGCACTCCCCGGCGCCATGGTCGGCTTGTTGCTGGCCGGCGCAGAGCCGATGGAGGCCGTCACCGTTCAATTGCTGGTGATGTACCTCGTGTTGGGCACCGTTGCTCTGTCCGTCCTGGCGGTCGTGGCGTCATCCGCCCGACAGGCGGTGACGGCCGACCTGCGGCTGGCCGACTGGGTTGGAACCGAATCAGTGTGAGTCGTCCTTTGGGGCGTGTGCCGCCAGCACCCGCGCTGCCATGCTCGCCGGCAGCTCCTCGTAATGATCATGTGCGAGCTTCACTGATCCCCACCCTCGCGAGATCGAGCGCAGATCCGTCGCATAGGTCAGGATCTCGGCCGTCGGTACGAGCGCAGAGATCACCTGATTACCGAACTCGTCCATCATCGAGCCCTGCACCTGGCCGCGTCGGGATGCGAGATCACCGAGAACATCACCCTGATACTCCGATGGCACGGTGACCTCGACCTTGGAGACCGGCTCGAGAACGGCTGGGCCCGCCGCCTGGAATGCCTCCAGGAAGGCAAGGCGTCCGGCCATCTGGAAGCTGAGCTCCGACGAGTCGACCGAGTGGTACTTGCCGTCGTACAGATGCACGGCCACGTCGGTGACGGGGAATCCTCGCACGCCGCCCTCGGTCATCGCGCGTACGACACCCTGTTCCACGGCCGGGATGAATTGGCGTGGAATGGACCCGCCCTTGATCTCGTCGAAGAACTCGAACCCAGCGCCTCTCGGAAGCGGTTCCATCCTGATCATCGCCACGCCGAACTGGCCATGCCCGCCGGACTGCTTCTTGTGCTTGCCCGCTGCCTCGGCGGTTCGAGTCACCGTTTCTCTGAAGCGGACCTTCTCGGGTTCGGTCTCGACTTCGATACCCATCTTGCGACACAGCTTCTCGATCGACACCTTGAGATGAGTCTCACCCAGCCCGCGCATCATCGTTTGGCCGGTCTCGTCGTCGTGTTCGACGATGATCGAGCGATCCTCCTCCTGGAGCCGACGGAGCCCGGTCGCGAGCCTGTCTTCGTCGGCCAGCGCTGTCGCCTTGACCGCGATGCCGATCACCGGGTCGGGGGTGTCGATGGGCGGAACGGTCACCGGCATGTTCCGGGGGGTGAGGACGTCGCCGGTCGCGGTCTCGGAGAGTTTCGATGTCGCACCGAGCGCGCCGGCGGTCAGCGCATCGACGAGCACCGACTCCTTGCCCTGGAGGACACCCAGCTTCGCGAGTCGCTCCGTGCTCGACGAGCGCCCGTTGTACAGGGTGGCATCCGGCCTGATGGTTCCGGACAACACCCGGAACATCGAGATCTGGCCCACGTAGGGGTCGGCGACGGTCTTGAAGACGAAGACCAGTGGGTCGCCTTCGGGATCACTGTTGATCTCCATGGTCTCGTCACCGACGATCACCTTCACCGACGGCCGTGCGGTGGGCGGCGTGCCGAGTTCGACGAGATAATCGGCAAGCCGATCGACGGCTATCGGGCCCGTCGCAGAGCCACACACCACCGGGAAGACGCTGGCCTCGGCGACCCCGCCCGCCATGACGTGCTCGAGCGTGTCGACCGGAGGCACTTCGCCCTCCAGGTATTGCTCCAACAGATCGTCGTCGGCAACGACTATGCCCTCGATGAGCGCTTCTTCGACCTCGGTGATCTGCTCTTTCATCTCGTCGGGGATCTCGCCTGGCTCCGAATGGCCCGAGTCGTACACGTGAGCCTCGTCCTCGAACAGGTCGACAACGCCGTGGAACGAAGGGCCGTCGCCGAGCGGCAACTCGATGGGGGCGATCCCGGCGCCAAAACGATCCCTGAGCTCATCGAGGGTCCGATCGAACGAGGCGTGCTCTTTGTCGAGCTTGTTCACGAAGATCATGCGGGGGACGTCGAGCTTCTCGGCGAGCCGCCATTGCTTCTCGGTCTCGACCTCGACGCCGTTGACCCCGTCGACCACGAAGACCGCCATGTCGGCGACCCGGAGGGCGGCGCTCACCTCACCGGCGAAGTCCGGATAGCCGGGTGTATCGATGATGTTGACGCGGTGATCGCGCCACTCGAACGAGCACAGCGAGAGGGAGACCGACATCCCGTGGCCGTGCTCCTCGGGCTCGAAGTCGGAGACGGTGGTGCCGCCCTCGACCGTGCCGAGCCGATCCACTGCTCCGGCTCGGTACAAGAGCGCTTCGGTGAGCGTCGTCTTGCCCGAGCCATGATGACCCACCAGGGCGACGTTCCTGATCCTGTCAGCCGGGAACACAAGTCTCCTTGTCGTCGATGCATCGACGATATCCACAGAAGACGGACGATGTCGCTCCGGAAGGCCCTATAGGGGTGGACCAAGGCCCATTCGGGCGTTCAGACGGCCCGGCGCCGCTTCGAGGTGATCACCCCCGTGTCGAAGCCGCCCAGATGCAGGCCGCCTGCGAAGCGGGCGTGCTCGATCTTCAGGCAGCGATCCTGCACCACGGCCAGGCCCGCGCGCAATGCCATGCGGGCGGCCTCGTCGTGCCGGAGCCCGAGTTGGAACCAGACCACCTTGGCGCCGACTGCGATCGCCTCTTCGACCACGCCGGGGATCTGGTCCTCGCGTCGGAAGATGTCGACGATGTCAGGGACCTCGGGAAGATCGGCCAGGCTCGGGTGGCAGCGCATCCCCAACACATCGTCGTACATCGGATTGACCGGATAGGTGACGAAGTCGGTCCGGATCAGGTAGCTGGCGACGAAGTTGGACGAGCGGATCGGGTTTGCCGAGACGCCGACCAGCGCCACGGAGTTCGAGTTCCTGATGATCCTCAGACGTTCTCGTGCGTCCGCCTCCAGCACGGCGGTCATCGACCACCTCCGAGCGCTTGGTCGAGATCCCACAGGATGTCTTCGATGTCTTCGATGCCGACCGAGATGCGGATCATGTCGTCGGTGACGCCCACCGACGCTCGTTCGGCGGCCGGAACCTGTTGATGGGTGGTCGATGCCGGATGGATCACGAGGGTCTTGGCGTCGCCGATGTTGGCGAGATGGGAGGCGAGATCGACCCCTTCGATGAATCGGACTCCGGCCTCATATCCGCCCTCGACCCCGAACGTGAAGACGGCGCCCGGCCCCTTCGGCAGATACTTGTCCGAGAGCTCTCGCCATTCGTTGAGCGTCGGGTACTTCACCCAGCTCACTCCTTCGTGGCCGGCGAGGAAATCCGCCACGGCGGCGGCGTTCTCGACGTGGCGTTGCATCCGGAGCCCGAGCGTCTCGAGGCCCAGCATGAGCAGAAACGAGTTGAACGGCGACATCGATGCCCCGGTGTCGCGAAGGAGCTCGACCCGAGCGCGGGTGAGATAGGCGTACTCCCGGAAGTTCTCCCAGAACTGCAAGTCGTGATACGCCGGTGACGGCTCGGTCAGCATCGGGAACTTGCCGTTGGCGAAGTCGAATCGGCCCGACTCCACGATCACACCCCCGATCGCCACTCCATGACCGCCGAGGAACTTCGTCGCCGAGTGGGTCACGATGTCGGCGCCGTGGTCTATCGGCCGGCACAGGTACGGCGTCGCGAAGGTGTTGTCGACGACCAGCGGGATGCCGTGGGCGTGACCGACGCCCGAGATCGTCTCGATGTCGAGGATGTCGGCCCGGGGGTTGCCGATCGTCTCGCCATACAAGAGCTTGGTGCGCTCGTTGATCGATTTCTCCACGAGATCTGTATCGGCGAAGTCGACGAAGGTGACATCGACTCCCATCCGGCGGAGCGTCACGTCGAACTGGGTGTACGTGCCTCCGTAGAGCGACTGCGATGCCACGATCTCGTCCCCCTGCTGGCAGAGGGCGAGCAATGCGATGAGCTGGGCGGCTTGTCCCGATGCCGTCGCCAACGCTCCGATACCTCCCTCCAACGAAGCCATCCGCTCTTCGAACGCCGCCGTCGTCGGGTTCCCGATCCGGGTGTAGATGTTCCCGTAGGTCTGCAGGGCGAAGAGGTCGGCGGCATGCTGTGCGTCGTCGAATACGAACGACGTCGTGGCATAGATCGGCTGGGCGCGAGCGCCGGTCTCGGGGTCGGGGCGTTGTCCGGCGTGGATCGATCTGGTGTTGAAGCCGTACTCGTGGTCGCTCATGCGTGGGTCAACCGTACCGCTCCTGTGTGTGTTCCGGACCCTCAGCCGAGTTTGGCGACCGTGTCGCCGGGGCGAACCGTTCCCGGGCGAACGACGCGGGCATTGACCCCTCGCAGGCGTAAGGCCTTGCCCTCGGTCGAGTTGACCCACCGCAGGGCGTCGGCTCCGAAACGCGAACTGAACTTCCGACAGCCGGTGTGCGGTTGATCGGTGATCTCGATGATCGCGTCGGCGATCGAGAGCTGCGTCCATGGGGGGAGATTCACTTCGGAGAGATCCAGATCGATGCAGAGCTGATCGCCTGCCAGCGCCCACCGCTCCCTCCCGCCGGCAATGAGGTCGAGCACGCGCGAGCCGATGATGTTGAGCTGCATGTCGGGATGGGCCGAGCCGTCCTCGGTTCGAGCGCTACCGCGATCCTTCCAGCTGTCGCCCACCACCCCGTGAGCGGGATCGAGCCGTGCCTCATCGAGAACGACCCGTTCCCCGACGTCGGGGCGGACCACGACCATCTCGAGGGTGCCTTCCTCGGCCGGCGCAGACCGCACGTGGCCGACGTCGTCTTGGAGTTGTTCGAGCGTCTTGTGCATGGGCGCACAGTCTGGCCGGTCGAGGTCGAAGCCGGGGGCGATTTCCCCCAACGCCTCCGACGTCACCGATCACCGCTGACGACGACGCGTTCGACCACGACCTCGAGCCGAATCTCCTGGTCGAGCCTCTCTTCGAGCTGAGCCTCGACTTCGGCCACGTCCGCCGCTGTGACGTCGCTGGCGGTCCTGACCGTCGCCGTGACGATCACCGGATCCCGCGACTGAGACGCCACGTCGATGACCTCACCATTCGGGAACAGGTCGACCAGATCGTCGGCTGCCAACTGGGCCTGTCGCGCCCCTTGAAACGAGCGGAGACCGACGACCACCGTGACGAACGTCAGCAGGAGAACCACGATGGCCGTCCCCCAGGCCGCCCGCCCTGTCGTACCCTCCGAATTCGGCCGCATTCCCATCCATCGCAGCACGAGCCCACCTGTGAGCACAACCGAGACGATGTTCGTGACGAAGAGCAGAAACGACCCGTACGCGAGGTCGGGGTCTCCGATCGAGATCGCCAGGCCGGTCGTGCACAGCGGCGGCACGAGGGCGGCGGCGATCGCAACACCGGCGAGTGCAGCGGGGATGTCCTTGCGAGCGGTGGCATAGGCTCCCACAACGCCTGCAGCCACGGCAACCCCGAGGTCGATGAGCGAGGGGCTGCCGCGGGCGAGCATCTCCGAGGTCGGCGCACCGATGGGAATCGCCAGCCCAGCTGCGGCGGATGCGACGATTGTTGCGACCGTGCCGGCTGCGAGCGTCAGGAGCGCACGAGCCGACAATCCCAGTCTCGCAGTGACCAGCCCAACCGACACCGCAGCGAGCGGCCCCAGGAGTGGAGCGACCAGCATCGCACCGATGACGACAGCCGAGCTGTTCTGGAGCAGACCGCCAGAGGCGAGCAACGCCGACACCGCCAGCAGGATGATGAAGTCCGTGCTGAGCGGAGCAGCGGCAGCAGAGTTCCAAACAACCGTGTCGCGCTCGAGGCGTGTGAGATTGGGACGGAGCGCCCGAGACCACGTGATCGCTCTGGTGAGGAGCGACCGGCTGTCACCTGCGCGTTGGGACACGACGATCACCGTCGCCTTGGTTCGCCGAAGGACGAGCTCAGAGGTGTGAGTGGACATCAGGTTGTCGAGGCGGGATTGCTTCGCCGATCCCAACACGACGAAGTCGGACGGGTCCACTCGACTGGCGATCCCGTGGCCCGGAACGGAGGCCTCGATGACTTCACGGCCGGCCGGTGGCCTACCGGGCAGATCGGACAGCGACCTGTCGAGCATCGCTCGTGCGAAGGTCCTCGAATAGGTGCGATCCCGCACATGAAGCGCAAACACCGGCAGGTCCAGTGATTCGCCGAGCAGCGCTGCGACCGTTGCCGCCGTCCGAGACTGATCCGATCCATCGACGCCGACGACGACACGACCGACAGCCTCCGCCTCCGAGCCGGGTCGAACGGCCAGCACTCCACAGTGGATGGCCTCCATGACGGCCTCGTTGATGGCACTGAACCCGGCCCGCTCGGACAGCGCCACGCCGAGGATCACGAGATCGGCGTTCTGTTCGCGCGTGTAGTCGAGGATCCCACGTGCGATCGCCGGCGCCGTGCGAGCATCGAGCTCGAGTTCGAACCGTTCATCCGATTCGCTCTCTACCACCTCACGCAGCTCTTCGATCGCTTCGGCCGAGGATTCGGCCTCTGCGTCGCCGGTGATGACCGTGATCAGAGACAACTCGCCTTCCTCGGGGTCGGTGAGCGCTTTTCCGAGGCGGATCAACAGCGGTGCAGTGTCGGGGTTCGCCAGCGGCACGACGACCCGGGCGAAGCGGGCGCGGTCGGAGTCGAGCGGCTGTTCGAGTGTGGTCGCCATCGCCGGCCAGTATCGCAGGGCGTCGGGGACTCAGAGGGCGTCTCGAGTGCGGAGCGCCCAGGTGAAGATCGCCAGCGACACGAGAACGACACCGACCAGCTTCGCCACCCCGCCTCCAACCCCGGGCAGAACCGGTCCGAGTGCGTCGAGCGCATCGATCGGCAGTTCACGGAGGTCGGCGAATATCGACAGAGCCGTCTTCCACACCGACGAAGCTGCGATCCCCGAGATGAGCGTTGTCAGGAGCCCCTCCCAGATGAACACATAGGCCAGCCCGACCAGGATCGCCCGGCTGAACAGGTACCCGACCGGGATGAAGATGGCGGTGTAGCCGACGGCCCCGGCGACATATGCCGGTAGCGACGCCCATGCGTGAGCCCAATCGCCAGACCCGACACCGACCCCGACCCAGCCGACCAGCCAGCCGCCGACGGCCACGAGAATCGCCGCACCTGAGGCCCCGAGCCATGTGGCGACGGCGAACCTCCACCGCGGGACCGGCGACAGGTACAGGAACGGAAGGGTGCCGGCGTCGCGTTCGTCTCGCATCGCCGCAGCGCCGAGGACGAGGACCGCGATCGAGAGTGTGGCGCCGGACACCGTCGAGACCACGATGTCGTAGATGTCGAGCTTGTCGGCGTCCGTCTCACCTCCCCCGGCGATCCAGGAGACGAGACCGGGCACCGAGGCCAGAAGCGTGAGGCCCAGCAGCCGCCTCCCGCGGGCGAGCTGTCCGAAGACGTGGCGGATCAGGCGGACGGTGGTCATCGCGAGCCCACCAGGTAGCGGAACACACTCTCCAGCGACTCGTCCGAGGGCACGACCCGGGTGATACGAGCGCCGACCGCAGCGGCATCGGCAGGAAGCCGAACGGCGAGCCCTGGAGCATCGGTGGTCGAGACCTCCAGGCCGCCGTGGGCGAACGAGACCCTCTCGACGCCGGCCAGCCCGACCAGCCGGGCGGCCAGATCGCGCGGACGGTCGGTGGAGACGTTGACGAGGCGGGGTTTGTCGGTCATCGCCGCACGCAGCGATCCGACGGTCCCCACGGCGGCGAGCCTCCCGTCGACCATCGCCACGAGTTGCTCGGCCATCCGTTCGACCTCGGCGAGCACGTGCGACGAGACGAGGACCGTCTTGCCGGTTCTCCCGAGTTCACCGAAGATCTCGATCAGGTGCGCCCGCTGCACCGGGTCGGCGCCATTGAGCGGCTCGTCGAGGACGATGACCTCGGGATCGGTTACGAGGGCGGCGGCCACCTTCGCCCGTTGCCGCATGCCTTTGGAGAATTCTCCGAGCCGCCGACTCGCGTCGGCCGTCAAGGCGACCTGTTCGAGCACGCCATCGACGGCCGCTCGATCGGCGATCCCGGCGAGCGAGGCGTTCAACTCGATGAACTCCCGGCAGGTGAGGGTGGGATAGACGGCTTCGTCTTCGGGAACCAGGCTGATCTTCGAGTAGACGCCGGGGTCTTTGCGCGGGTCG
>JAHEIN010000272.1 GCA_024639335.1 bacterium
TCGGCTGGTGCCGTCGCGGCGCGCGCCGTCGCCACGGAGATAGAGCTCTTTGACCGCCTCGTCTTCGGCGGAGGCGACGGCTGCCCGGATGATCGAGGCGCCACCTTCGTAGAGGCGTCGGAGCCACTCGGCGAACGCACGAATCTGAGCGTATGGGTCGTCGGCGCCGAGGACGTCGTTCGCCATCGACCGGGCGTCGGCGTTTTCCTCGAGCTCTTCGAGCATGGCGGCGACGATGCCGGCCTTCGAGCCGAACACCGCATAGACAGTGGGGGTGGCGACTCCGGCCTCGTTGGCGATGCGGGCGACAGTGACGTTCTGGAAGCCTTCTGCGCCGAACAGCTCGGCAGCCGCGCGTCGGATTCGCGTGCGGGTCTCGGCGGCGCGTTCCTCCCGCAACGAGGACTGATAGGGGCGATCGGTTGACACGACCTCACGTTACTGGATATAGTGAGCTATATCGAATAGTTGGAAGTGTATGAAATGACCGTTCTCGAGAATACGGCGGCAAGCACCACGAAGCGACGGGTCCGTTGGGCCGGATGGCTCGGGTTTCTCACAGCCGTTGCCTTTCCCGTGCTCGTGCTCATCGCCGGCACGCAGTTCTCGGGTTACAGCCACGTCGGTCAGAAGATCAGCGAGCTCGGTGGGATCGAGGCCACGTCGCCGTGGATCCAGAACACCAACTTCTGGATGTTGGGCCTCGGAGCGATCGCCATCGCCTGGGGACTGTCCCAAGAGCACGGTCGGGCGACCTTCGGGGCCGCACTGGTGGCGGCGTTCGGAGTGTTGGCAACGTGGATGAACGCGATCTTCCCTTGCGATGCCGGATGTGCCGGGCAGACGCCAAGCGGTCTGGCGCACAACGTCACAGGCGCTTCAGGCTTCGTCGCCGTGACGGTGGCCATGTTTCTGCTGCCTCGGATCTGGGATGGGAGCGACGGATGGGAGAACGTCGCCCGGTTCACTCGTGTGATCCGACCGGTGACCGTCGCAGGTTTTGTCTGGTTCATTGGCACCCAGGCACTCGACGCTCAAGCGTTCTCTGGAATCGCACAGCGAGTGTTTGCCGGCTCGGTGGTCACCTGGCTGGCATACCTGGGATGGCGCCTCGCTCACCCGTGACCGGCGTCGACGGCGCTCCCGGCATGCGATCAGCCACGATGCCGTTCTGCATCGCCAAGAGGGCTGACGCCGCCCGGCTGGAGACGCGGTCGTACCGGACTGTTGTCAGGTGCCGCCCTCGGTCCGGTCGATTTCGAGTCTGGTCTGGTAGTGGCGTTGCCGGGCCTGTGCGAGACGGCGTTCGACGTCTCCGGGGTCCTCGCCTCTGCCTCGTCGTCGTCTCGCTTCTGCGACGAGGGTGTTGATCTCCCCCTCGAGGCGGTGTTTGCGCTCGACCAGTTCGGCCCTGCCCGGCGGTTGGCGGCGAAGCCACTGACGAAGGCGTTCTCCGATCGCCGTCATGTCAGTGACCCTAGGCATCGATGCCCAGGGGTGGTGGCGGACTCGTCGAAGCCTGGTATCGCCGGCGGGCAGGCACCATTGGAGCCATGTCGTCCTCGATGCCGCCCGGCGGGATCCTTGACCCGCCATCGGACCCGACCCCGTTTCAGCGCGCCGTCATCGAGGTGGTGGCGTCGCTCGAGCCGGGTGAGGTGGCGACCTACGCCGAGGTCGCCATCGAAGCCGGACATCCCGACTCCGCACAGGCGGTGTCGAACGTCTTGCGACGAGTACCCGACCTCCCGTGGTGGCGAGTGATCCCGTCGACGGGCCGGCTATATCGCACCCACCAACCCGAGCAACGGGAGATGCTCTCATCGGAGGGCATCGAGGTCGACGACCACGGACGGGTGCGTTCGGCGGATACCGACACTGCTCCCTGATCTGTTCGATGAGTCGGCTGTCAGGGTCGAAGCCCGCACGATGCGCTCCCCTGACGGCGCTCGGCCTTGGGATGTCTCCGTCGGCTGATGCGGAGCAACCCCACGAGACTGGAACGTGGCCGGACATTGGGGCGCAGGTGAGAAGATGACGCTCGCCGGTCACATCGAGGTCGAAGAGTCGTCAGCAGCAGTCGGGACGCTCACCAACCCCGATGGCGCCGAAGTGCACGTGGCGATCGCCCCTCACGGCTGGGTGCCTTCGTCACAGCTCCCTGGCGAGTTCCGGTCTCCTGCCGGCTCGCCGAACTGCGATTGCTGGTTCGTCGCCATCTTCAAGTGACGGGCTGACGAAGAGGGTGGTCGTGGGTCGGATGTGATCTCCGGCTCGCGACCGCCTTTGGCGATCCACCGGTTCGGCTCAGTCACCGGCGACGCCGTCGATCGACTCCCAGGCGAGGTCGGTGTGTCCAAGCGTGTCGGATCTGGACGCCCCGAGGAGATGAATGGGGATCCATTGCTCACTGGACGTCGGGAGTTCAGTGAAACGGCTCCGACCGATCTTTTCGGCCCGGTGAGATCAGGTGGTGCCGGCCCGACCTGCGAGGGGGTGGACCCGGTAACGGCCGTAGGCGATGAATCCCAGGATGACCAGGAGCAACACGTTGAAGCCGATGTTCTGGGTCTCGCTTCGGCCGAGGTGATAGACGAT
>JAHEIN010000273.1 GCA_024639335.1 bacterium
ACGGTCGGCGGGTCGGCGTATCGATCCTGAACCCAGGAGAGCGTCGCATCGAGCCATGCGGCCATTTCCCACCGTGGCAGTGTCTCGTTTGGACGGAAGGTCTCGCCCGGGTCGACGATCGACCGCCACGCGAGACAGTCGATGTCGAAGGCATGTGGAGACAGTGGGTACACGTCCGAGTAGGCGGCCCGTGGGATGTCGGGTGGACAGCTGGCCCGATCCTCCACAACCGAGGCCTCGGCCGGTGTGCCCACAGTCAGTACGAGGGCCAAGACGGCCACTGCTCCTCTCACTCTGGGCTCTCCCATCCCTCCGGTATACCAGGCCTCTCCCATTCGAACTCGCACAGTCGGCTGAAACGACGATCATGAGGGTGTGAGCCTTGACGAACCGGAGGACGTCGACTGGGAGGTCGATGACTGGCAAGAGGATGATCGGGAGCCGATTCCCGAGGAGCCGATCGCGAGTCGAGACCTGCCGATGTCATGGAGGGTCCTCGGCATCGTGGCTGCCCTCTCGATGCTGGCGATCCCATTGTTCAACATGATCGACGCTCGGACGCCTCAGCTCGCCGACAACGGTCTTGAGGTCTGCCGCTTCGATTACTGCGTCGTGGAGCGGCATGTCGTCGATGTCGGGCTCGGACGCACGATGGCCGTGATGTCTTCGATCATCGTCCCCGACGATGAGGTGCAGTCCTATGTCGACGCCATGATCGATGTCGTCGGTGGCCCGTCCGTGACGGCGGAGGTCGTCGACGAGTTACCGGGCGATCTCGGTGGCCGGTACACCCCGGCTGCCCGTCTGATCCAGATCGACCGACCCGCAACCGTTTGGGTGATCGCTCACGAGGTTGCGCACACCGTGTCGCCCGGCCATGACGACGAGTTCCGCGAGACCCTGGTCGAATTGGGGCGCTTCTTCGAGGGCGCCACTGGGTAGCGTCGGGGCGTCGGAGTCTCGAGAAGGATCCCCGCATGTGCGTTGAGCAGATCGACGAAGCCGTTCCGGCCTGGCAGGCCCCCGAACTCCTCTGATGAACCGCCAACAACGCCGCGAGATCAGGCAGGCACGTTTCGTCGAGTCGGCGGAAGCCATCTCCGGCCTCGCCGACGCCCCGTTCCGGACGGCGAGGCGCACTGGCAACGATCCGGTCAGTCTCTCGGTGCTCGCGACCACCGTCGGCGGCTTCCGCGTTCGGGTCGGGAACGCCGCGACCTGGATGGAGAAGCATCATCCTCGCGAGGCTCGCGTGTATCGGACGCTGATCGATCTCGTCGAGCGCGATGTGAACCCGAAACTGTCGGCCAGTCTGGAACCGGACTCGGTCATGGGCGCAGAACGGACCGCAAGCGGGCGGTTCGACGCCGCTCCGGAGGTTCGGCGCGCCGTGCGTGCCTGGGCGAGGCTGGCAAAGCGCCACAACCGCAGGTACGGCCTCCCGATCGGTGTCGTGGTCGCACGGGTCGAGCGTTCCGTCTCGGAAGCACGGACGCAGTGAGCTCGAACGTCGTTGTCGTCGGGGCAGGCCTGGTCGGCTCGGCGTTGAGCCGGAGGCTCGCTGAAGTCGGGCTCCAACCAGTTTGCGTCGGACCGTCGAGCGGTCCGCCGTACTCCAGCCACGACGACTCCGGGAGGATCACCCGGATACTCGACGCTTCGCCGACTTGGGCGATCCTGGCCGCTCGGGCGATCGACGACTACGTGGACATCCAGTTCCGCTCGGGCGTTCGCTTCCATCACCCGGTCGGCGTGCTGTGGTCGGCGCGATCGCCCGGGCCTCTCGCCGAACTCGACCCGGTCAGGAGGCTGCTCGAGGTCGAATGGGGTTCTGGCCTCGGGGGGTGGGAAGGAGTCGCAGCACTCGCCGGTGACGAGACCCTGCTGGAGCGAGGCGGCGCCGGATACATCTCCCCGAAGGACATGCGTCGTGCCCATCGCGCCATGGCGAAGCGAAGCGGTGCGGTCTTCGACGATCGGGTCGTTCGGGCGGTCGAGTCGATCGACGGGCGGTGGGCGGTCCGCCTGCACGACGGCGAGTCGGTGATCGCCGATCGGGTCGTCGTGGCTGCAGGGGCGGGCAGTCGTGAGCTGATGGAGGTCGAGTTCGACGTGACCGGGGAGGTCGTGATCGAAGCACACCTCTCGGCCAACACCGGAGCGGCCCTTGCAGGGCTTCCCTGCATCGGTCGACTGAGCTCAGATTCGATCGTGGAGGGCTATCTGACGCCGCCCATCCGGGAAGCGGACGGCTGGGCCGTCAAGTTCGGAGCGGAACTGCCCGAGCCGATCACCCTCGAAGATGCGGATGAAGTTGCCGCCTGGATGAGTGGAGCCGCCCACGAGGCGCGCGCGTCGGCGATGTCGTCAGCGCTGCGAGAGCTCCTGCCCGCACTCGAGTTCGGGCAGATCCGGTCCAGACCCTGCATCTACACGCGCACCCCCACTGGCCTTCCGGTCATCGACGAGGCCGAGCCGGGGCTCTTCGTCGTCACCGGCGGCAACGGTCGGATGGCGAAGAGCGCCGACGCCGTAGCGGCGCTCGCCACCACGCTGCTCACAGAGGGCGCATGGAGCGACGACCAACTCGACCAACCG
>JAHEIN010000107.1 GCA_024639335.1 bacterium
GGCTCCCACGTGGACAGCTCTCGCCAGGGCGTCCCCGGAAGCAATGTGATCACCGAGGCGTGAGAGGGTTTGTCGGTATGCAGGTTCGACAACGATCGACCCGTCAACGTCAGCCGAGCGGCCTGTATCGGGTCTTGATGGCCGACGACGACCACATCGCCTGCGTCTGAGCCCGATTCGATTCGCTTGATGGCGGTGGCCATTCGAGCTGCGAGCATCTCGAGGGTTTCTTCGGCGAAGTCGAGGCGTTCCGGTTTCTCGAGATAGGCCTCGAGTTCTCCCGGATGGACCGACGGGAGATCCGCCCATTTCGTGCCCGCCCACCGTGAGAGCAGCGACCACTCGATCAGCTCCTCGTGAACGATGACCGGGAGCCCGCTTCGGCCGGCGATCGGCGTCGCCGTCTCGAGGGCCCGCTGCAATGGCGATGACCACACCGCGACGATGGGCTGGGAACCGAGGTACCGGCTGACTCTCCGAGCCTGTGCTGCGCCCGTTTCTGAAAGCGGAAACCCGGGGAGGGAGTCGTAGACGACCTCGGTTGGGTTGTGGGCTTCCCCGTGCCTGACGAGGTGGACATGTCGTGCCATCGGCCGGCAGCCTACGGCCTGGCCCCGATGGAGGCTGCTTCACGCTCTCAGTCGATACCGACAGAAAAAGTTGCTATTGGAGGCAGAAATCTTCAAGGTGTCGTCTGAGCATTGCCGATGGATGTGGGTAAGCTTCGACCAGGAAGCCAAACCTAGAGCGTGTAGCCATGTCACTGGACGACCGAGAACAGCAGATCCTCTCCGAGATAGAACGCCAGTTCTACGAAGAAGACCCCTCGCTGGCCCGTGCCGTTCGCAACATCAACCGGCCACGTCGCTTCGGGATCAGGCTGCCGATCGTGGGTCTCGTCGTCGGGGCCGTCATCTTGCTCGCGTTCTTCACCGTCCAGACCATCGTTGCTCTGGTGGGCTTCGCCATCATCGTCGCCTCCGCATCGGCGCTGGTGTACGAGCTGTCGGATCGGAATCAGAGCCCGTCCGCATCGAGTGATCCCGGGTCGGGAAAAACTCCCTGGCGCGGACCATTCGGGCGCCGCTGATCCGCCGCTAAGGTACCCCATCACCCGGGGAGCCCGCCGAAGCGGCCACGGGTGGGCAATAGGTTTGGAGATCGACCGGGTGTGTGTTCCCGGTCCCGATGTGTTCGGAGCAAGAGTTGAGAGAGGGATTCACGGCCCAACAGGCCTCGAAGCTGACGTCTGCCACCCATCACCAGCTGAGATATTGGGATCGCGTGGATCTCGTGAAGCCCTCCATTCAGAGCACCAATGGGCGCCCAGGCGTGCGGCGCCTCTATTCGTTCCGTGACTTGGTAGCGCTCCGTGTGGTCAAGAGCTTGCTCGACAACGGCATGTCGCTCCAGCGCGTGCGGCGCGCATGGGACTACCTGAGGCGGAACGCCGACATGGACGATCACCTCGCGGAGGTGAAGCTCGTGACCGACGGCCGGAGCATCTTCAAGGTCGCCAAGGAGGACGACGAGGTGCTCGATGCCTTGCGTGAGGGCCAGTTGGCGTTCTTCGTCGCCATCGACGAGATCACACGTTCAGTCGAGGACGACGTGACGAGGTTCGAGTTGGATCGCAGCACGTTCCTTCAGATGCTGCACCGCGTCGAGGATGATGTCCGCGAAGAGCAGAGCCGCTCGGCGAACGGCTGAGTCGGCCTCAACTCCTCCGGATGGAGTGCAGTGCAACGCGTTCCTTGATTCGCTCCGCGGTGCCCTGATCTCGGCTGAGCCGACCGTCTGCAACTTCGAAGGCCCTGCGCCCGTCGCCGACCGGTGAGCCGCCGTAGGCGATGGCGCTGTAGATGCGCGCCAGCGGCACGAGATCGGGATGCTTCGACGATGCGATCTCGATGGGTGTCAGATCCTCTCCGACGTCTGACCCCAGGTCTCTGAGTCGATCGGTGATCTCCAGCCAGGCGATCTCGATGCTGCCGGCGGCCACGGCCGCGAGCCGTCGGCGGCGCCGGATGGTCTTGTAGGCCGGCAGGACGGCGGCTCCGCCAAAGATCAGCAAAGCCCACAGCGTCCAGCCGGGAAGCTGCAAGCCGTCGCCGTTTCGGAGGTCGGGAGTGGAATCTCCGAGGAACTCATCGAAGTCGGGGAGGATCGGATCACGTTCGCCCGGTAGCCGACCGCTGGTGCCGAATGGGTCGGCATCGGCGGGCGCAGGTACGTATGCTCGAGCATCGAACCCGATCGCCTGCTGTCCGAGCGAGCGGTTGATGCCATCTGATCGAGGGGTGGGGTCGAACCGAACCCACCCCTGCCCATCCATCCAGATGTCCACCCAGGCGTGAGCGTTCCGCTCGCGCACGACGATCAACTCGGAGCCGTCGTCCTGATTCACGACTTCGCCGGGGGTGAATCCGAGCACGACCCGGCTGGGCAGGCCGATCGAGCGGGCCATGACGGCCATGGCCGTTGCAAACTGCTCGCAGTAGCCCGTGCGGAAGTTGTCGCTCTCGGGGTTGAGGAGCCAGGCCTCGAGGTCCAGCGAGCTGTGGCCGGTGCTGACACCGGTCGAGTAGATGAAGTTGTCCCCATCACGGAAGAACGCCTCGAGGATCAGCGCCTTTTCGAAACGGGTCAACCCCGGCTCGGTGATCTCTCGCGCTGCGTTCCTGACGGTGAGTGAAACCTCGTCGGGCAATTCGAGATAGGGATCGACCTCTGGCGGCCGGGAAGCGAAGTCGGCCGGTCGTGGCTCGAGATCGATCGCACCCTGACCGACGGCTTCATCGAAGATCGGGCTCAACTCCCCGCCGAGCGACGCGAGCTGGGCGATGTCCGGATCGGGGACGTCGGCCCGGAACTCGTACTCCCAGCCCTCGCGGCTGCGAACGTCGATGCCGATGGAGCCGTCCTCGCGGACCCGGAAACTCTCCTCGATCAACCGATTGGGGCTCTCGAATGCCGTCGTCGAATACAGCACCGGCACCAGCTGCTGTCTCAGACCGGCGATGCGGACCCGTGCGCTCATCTCGGTCGTCGGGCCCTGGAACTGCCACTCCTCCCGCTCGAACCGAGCCAGGCCCTGTTGGGAAAACGACTGGGCCCCCGGGACCCAGTTCTCTCCGTCGAAGACATCCAGGGTGATCAGGCGCCAGTAGAGCTCGTCGTTCTCTGGGGCGGAGTCGCTCACTCTGGCAAAGAACACCGGATCGTCACTCAACGACACCACGTTCTGCTGCAACCCGACGAACAGATTCAGTGACGAGCCTTGGCCATACAGGCCGGTTCCGATTCCGCTGTTGGTTCTCCAGTCGATCGAGCCGGCCTCGGGAACCGTCGAAGCGAACGCCGACGTGGCGAAGACTGCGGCAACGACCATGATCCCCGTGAGGACTGCCGGGAGCGCCCCCGACCGGCGGGTGATCATCATGCCGCCCGAATCACGGAGGCGCCCGGTGCGTCGGTCGGCGCCGGGACCGGCGGCGAGAACCGAGAGGGTGGCGACGATGGCGAATGCTGCGATCCAGGCAACGGTGGAGCTGCGCCGGTCCAAGGTCGCCAGCTGTAGATAGAAGACCAGCGCCGGAGCGGACCCGAGCCACGAACGTTCGGTCACGGCCGAGGCGGCGAGCAGGCCTCCGAAGACCCAGAACAGCGCTCCGATCGCAGTGACGAGTCCGGGGATGGGCAAGACCGGGGCTGCCCCGAAGCGGAAGACCTCGGCCGCGAACGCCATCTCGCTCCCGAGCACCTCGAAGGTCTCAGCCGTCGGGATGAGGCCGAACGTCAGCGATCCGGGTGCCATGACTCGCAAGCCTGCGATCACGATCGCCACCAGGTTGATCGAGGCGATCGAGATCCACGAGATCCGGTAGCTCGCAGCGACCCAGGTGATCACGCCGCCCATTACCGCCATCGCGAGCACCACAACGATCCAGGAAGGCCCGGACGTCGTCGGCTGGAGCAGGCGTGTCAGCCGGGCGGTGACGAGGACCAGGGCGAGCGCCCCGGTCAGCCAGCGGAGGTGCCGAGCCATTGTCTGTTCGTGAGAGTCGCCCAGGCATTTGCCCAGGAGTCGTCGGGAGAGACGGCGACAGTGAGCGCGCCGGCCCGCTGCAACGAGTGGAGCGCCGTCGGTGAGGTGTCTGTTGCTGCCATCACGATCGTGCTTCGGTAGTCGCGTGCCAGGAGTCGGTGGACTTCGAGCAATTCGTGGTCTGCGATTCCGGTGACCAGGACCAAGGCGCCGCCACGCCCAGTTTGTCTCATTCTGCTGGCAACGGCCCGAAGGTCGAGTTCCTCTTCTACATCGACCACTGCGAGCCTCTCCATCACGGCGGAGTAGGAGTCGACACCGATGGTTTGCGCTCCTCCCGCCCAGAGGTCGGCATCGAAACCGGATCGCGCGAGATGGCGAACGACGGATGCGGCGCCCCGCACACCCTTCTCGAAATGATCGCTCGATTCGTATGCGCTCTTGCGGAGATCGAACAACACGAGCGCCCGGGATTGCCAGGGCGTCTCCATCTGTTTGATCATGAGTGTGTCTTTGCGAGCCGACGACGGCCAGTGCACGAACCTGAGGTCATCGCCCCGTTCGTACTGGCGGAGGGTGAAGAAGTCCTCGCCGCCGTTCTGAGAGAACTCCGGACGGGATGCCTGCATGGCGGGGTCCTTGCCGCGGGTGATCGGAAACCCGGTCAGGTCTTCGACCTCGGGGTAGACGATCAAACGGTCGGCGGAGTCCAGCATCTGTTCAGTGGAAGCGAAGCCGAGAGGGTCGGTCACGCGGATTGTCGCCGGTCCGACCTGATACACGCCTCTCGGGCGACACACGATGCGGTAGCCGGCATCGGCTGTGGTCTTGGCGGGAAGTCTGCCGATCTGAAACACTGCAGAGCCGAGCTCGCCGACGTCGTCGGTGAACTCGGCGTTGACCAGCGAGCGGCGCCCCAGGTTGGAGACCGTGCTGTCGACGGCGGCCTCGTCGCCTTCATGGACCAAGGTGGGGGACAGGCGGCGAGTCACGGCAACCTCTGGGAGGCCGAAGCGGGTCTGGAGCATCGATAACGCCAGCCCGGCGGCGAGGAGGGCGCCGCCGGCGAGGAATTCGATCTCACCGAGCGCAACCCAGAGGATCAGCAGAGCGATGGCGATTCCCGAGAAAGCCCAGCCGCGTTCGGTCAGCATCAGTTTGCGATGCGGGTGGCGGACGGGACCCGCATCGAGCCGAGAACCGACTCGATCGTTCTGTCCAGCCCGGTGCCGCGCATCTGCGCTTCGGGTCTGAGCGCCATCCGGTGCTCCAGCACCGGCAGCGCCAACGCCTTGACGTCATCGGGCGCCACGAACTCGCGTCCGTCGGCTGCGGCTCTCGCTCGTGCCACTCGTTGGAGGAACAGCGCCGATCGAGGGGAGGCACCGAGGAGGATCTCGGGATTCGCACGAGTCGCCTCGACGAGATCGATTATGTATCCCTTGATCGGCTCGGACACGTGGACCGTCCGCGCAATCTCGATCATCTCGACGACCTCCGCCGCAGTGATGACGGGCTCGAGGTCGAAGAACGTCGACCGCACTCCGTGGGTATCGAGGATCTCGAGTCCTTTCGCGCGGGACGGATAGCCGATCGTCACTCGCATCATGAAGCGATCGAGCTGCGCTTCAGGGAGGGGATAGGTGCCCTCGTGCTCGAGCGGGTTCTGGGTGGCGACGACGATGAATGGCGGGGCGAGCGCACGCGTGATCCCGTCGCTCGTCACCTGGCGCTCTTCCATCGCCTCGAGCAGTGCCGCCTGCGTCTTCGGGCTCGCTCGGTTGATCTCGTCACCTACCACGACGTTGGCGAAGATGGCACCCTCTTTGAAGACGAACTCCGAGGCCTGACGGTCCCAGATCGACACCCCGGTCACGTCCGAGGGGAGGAGATCAGGAGTGAACTGGATCCGGGTGAACGTGCAGTCGATCGACCGCGCCATCGATTTGGCCAAGAGGGTCTTGCCTACTCCGGGAACGTCTTCGATGAGTACGTGGCCCTCGGCGAAGAGGCACAGCAGCACGAGCTCGACGGCCTCGCGCTTGCCCTGGATCACCCGTTCGACATTCGATGCGACCGCATCAAACCGCGAAGCGAACTTCTCGATTTGATCGGTCGTGACGGTGTTCACGGCTTCAATCTCCCTCGGTTGGACTCGAAATTGTACCCCTGGTCAATTGTTGTCTCCCGGGTAGCCTGTAACTCGGAGGCATCGACGGGGCAGTCGGTACGATTCATGAATCGGATGTCAGGCTCGTCGAAGAAGGAACTCGGGGTGATGCGGATGCTCGGGAGATGGGTTGCGATCGTCGGAGAGACGATGCGGGTCGCCGCGTCCCACGTGCGACGCTCCTGGTGGCGCACCGGCAATCGACTTCCAGGACCTTCCCAACGCCACCTCGGTTGGAGGTTGGAAACCGCCTATGGCGATTCGGGAGCGAACGCCGACATGACGGACGTGGTCGACTTCATCGAATGGAGAAGACGGCAGCGAAGGGCACGGGGATGACGGGACGCACATGACCGGGTTGGAACAACGACTGCGCGACGTCGAGGGCGTCTCGGACATCGTGATCGAGCTGAGTGAAGAGGGGCTCGAGGGGATCCGGGTCCGCATGCGCGAGGGAACCGACGAATCGGCCGTGCTCGAGCAGATCCGTCGGATCCTCGTCGCCTATGGCCTGAAGGGCTCCGCCAGAAGGCGAAGCTCGGCGAGCACTGCGATCCCCGAACTCGAGCTCGGAGGTGACAGCGATGAGTTCGACACCGGCGAGACGGTGGACCTGCGTGACGCACCCGACGACGAGGCGTCACCGAAGGGACGGTCCGACCTTCCCGACCCTGCGATCATCCCCGGCGGTGAGGAGCTGACCGTCCGACTGAGCGATGGCGCACGGGTCGTCGAGGCAGTCGGGGAAGCGACGCCGCTGGGAGCTGCCGATGCGATGATCCGGGCACTCTGCGAGTGGAAGGGCGCCGCCTTCCCATCCCGGATCGCCATCGATCGGCTCGACATCGACGGCACCGATCTCGTCATCATCGTGGCGAGGAGGGATTCGCTGGCGGCGGTCGGCTCGAGTGCCATTCGGGGCAGCCTCGCCGTTGCCCTCCGAGATGCCTGCAGTCACATCGTCGACCAACTCGACCGGCTCTGAGCGTCGTTCTCACGGGCCGAAAAACGCTCTGAACATTGCGCCCACCCAGGTATCCTGCCGCCGCAGGAGGCGAAGGTGCCAGGCGCGCTGATCCTGAACGCGACATACGAACCGCTCTCGGTGGTCAGTAGTCGCCGCGCGGTCGTTCTCGTGATCAGGGGGAAGGCCGTCGTCCTCGAGCGTCAAGATGAGGAATGGGCTTCGGAGTCGAGTTCGTTCGCGGTCCCCTCGGTGATCAAACTCATCCAGTTCGTCAAGGTGCCATACCAGCGAACCGTGCCCGTGACGCGACGAGCAGTGTTCGGCCGTGACGGGCACATCTGCCAGTACTGCAGAGGGCCCGCCGAGAGCATCGACCACGTCATTCCCAAATCACGCGGTGGCCAGAACACCTGGGACAACGTCGTGGCAGCGTGTCGAAGATGCAACGTCCGCAAGGGCAGCCGGCTCCCCTCCGAGGCGAACCTCACCCTCCTCAAACGGCCAGAGCATCCTCAACGGTACGGGTGGATCTACGCATCGGCGGGCTATCGCTTCGACCCTGTGTGGAATCGGTATCTGCTTGCCGGCTGAGGCCCTCATGTCGCCATCGATCGCGACTTCGCCGTAGCACCTGTTAGCGTGATGGAAGCCACATCGGGTGGAGGCCAGCGTCTCAACGCTTCCCCGATGATCGAAAGGCCGAGTTTCTCACCGGTTGGATTGCCTCTTCGGCCGACCCCCGTTCGCAGCATCGCTCGTTGCGCGCCGCGGTACCCGGGCCGAGATCGAATCCATCCAGACGACCTCCCCAACAGGGGAGAGGAGAGACAACATGACCACCACCTTCGCCCAGCTGGGTGTTCCCAGCCGGCTCGCCGATGCGCTCGCCGCCCAGGGCATCACGAGTCCGTTCCCCGTTCAAGCAGCCACCATTCCCGACGGCCTCGCCGGTCGCGACGTATGCGGCAAGGCCCCGACGGGGTCGGGCAAGACGTTCGCCTTCGGACTCCCCATCCTCGCCAAGGTGGAAAAGGCGAAAAGGGGAAGGCCTCGGGCCCTGGTGCTCGCACCAACCCGCGAGCTCGCCGAGCAGATCAAGAAGGAACTCGCTCCACTCGCCCGAAACGTGGGCCGCCACGTGTTTGCGGTGTACGGGGGCGTCGGCTACGGCGGTCAGATCTCGGCGATGCGCAAGGGCGTCGATGTCCTCGTGGCCTGCCCCGGCAGGCTCGAAGACCTCATCGAGCAGGGGGTGGTCGACCTCTCCGACGCCGACCTGGTCGTGCTCGACGAGGCAGACCGGATGGCGGACATGGGCTTCATGCCTTCTGTCATGCGCCTGCTCGATCAGACCTCCCCGGTGCGGCAGACCTTGCTGTTCAGTGCCACGCTCGACGGTGACATCGCAAAGCTGTCGAAGCGATATCAGACCGACCCGGTACGCCACGAGGCCGCATCCGTCGAGACCGATGAGCTCGACGCCGTCCATCACTTCTGGCTCGTCGATCATCATGACCGGACCCGGCACACCGCCGACCTGATCAACGAGTTCGGCAAGTCGATCGTGTTCACGCGTACCCGTCGGGGCGCCGACCGACTCGCCAAGCAGCTCGAGAAGCTCGGGGTGCGAGCGGTCGCCATGCACGGAGGGCGATCCCAGAACCAGCGTCAACGCGCACTCGACGCCTTCTCTTCGGGGAAGGCGAGGGCACTCATCGCCACCGATGTGGCTGCCCGGGGCATCCACGTCGACGAAGTGGCGAGTGTGATCCATTTCGACCCGGCGGGTGATCACAAGGACTACCTGCATCGATCCGGACGAACGGCTCGCGCCGGTGCCACCGGAACCGTGGTCACACTGGTGACTCACGAGCAGAAGCGCGACGTGTTGAAGATGCAGCGCGACATCGACATCGACGCTCCTCTGGCGCGACCGGACGTCACGTCGCTCGTCGACTCGGGTCATCGCATCGGTGAGAGGCGTCCCAACGGGCCGTCACCACGCAGCGAGCGGTCCCGCTCCGATCGCCCCAACCGTGACGTTGCAGGTAAGAACAGGGCGTCCAAGCGACAGGAACGCCACGATCGCCCCGTAGCCGGGTCACAACGCGTCTACGTGGCGAACCTCCCCTGGAAGACGACCGATGGCGACCTCCACTCGATGTTCTCCCGCTACGGGATCGTCGAGGGAGCGGCCGTCGTGACGAATCGCAAGACCGGTCGATCCAAGGGCTTCGGGTTCGTCGAGATGGCGGCCAAGGACGCCGGAGAGGCCATCCGGGCTCTCAACGGGTCCTCGCTCGACGGGCGCGATCTGCTGGTGAAGGTCGCAAGACCCCGGAACTGATCGAGCATCGGGCGACCG
>JAHEIN010000108.1 GCA_024639335.1 bacterium
TGCCAAGCCGATCGGAGCGAGCGAGCGCCCGAGCACCCAGTCCGAGTGCAGCGGCACTCCAGGCGACATCGAGCGACGACAACAGTTGGAGGAACTGGAGGGACGGGTCGTAACGCAGCGCGGCGGACGACGCCAGGGTCACGAGTGCGGTGTAGCCGACCACGATCGCAACGATCGACACGCACGACGCCAGCCATGCCGATCGCAAGTTCGAAAAGAAGCCCCGGTCGAGCGCTCCTGTGAGACGCCCACTCAACGCCGTGGCCGAGCCGACCAGAATCACCAGATGGGCGATCACCACGAAGAGGCGGTGCTCTGCGATGAACGATGTCGGCACGGCCAGCAGAACCAGACTCGAAGCGGCTCCGATGAGCGTCCATTTCGTGGCGATCGCAAGCGCTTCTTCGAGCGGATGTGCCATCTCAGCAGCCGGCGTCACGTCGTGACGCTACCGCCTTCACACGAAGGTGTGGTCGTACTTCGAGCGGTATTCCTCGAGAAACCGAAGCCAGATCTCCGAGATCGTCGGGAATGACGGGATGGCGTGCCACAGCGTGTCGATCGTGACTCCACCGACGATTGCGATCGTGGCGGCGTGGAGCATCTCGCCGGTCGTAGGGCCGACGAACGTCGCACCGAGCAGCGTGCGGGTGTCCGCATCGATCACCAGCCGCGCGGTTCCCTTGTAGCCCTTTCCGAGTGCCGCTGCAGCGGCGGTCCAGCCGGTGTTGTAGTCGACGGTTTGCACGTCGTAGCCGGCATCTCGGGCATCCGACTCGGTCAGTCCCACCGCAGCGATCTGGGGATTCGTGAAGACGACCCGGGGAATGGCCTTCACGTCCCCCCACGCCCTGGTCTGGGTGTTGCCGGCCATCGCCAACCCGGCGATGCGGGCCTGGTATTTGCCGGTGTGGGTGAGGAGGGCTCTGCCGTTGGCGTCGCCGACGACATACAGCCATCCGCCATCGACGGCCGTCGAGCGCAGTTGGTCATCGACTTCGATGTAGCTTCCTGGCTCGAGCCCGACGGTCTCCAGGCCGATGTCGCCGGTGAGCGGCCGTCGGCCAACGGCAACAACGATCTCATCGGCCACGAGTTCGACGGTTCCGTCGTCGGTCTGGACGGTGGCGTGCACGGGCGCATCGCCGGCTTCACGTGTGACCGATGTCAGCGTGGTTCCTGTCATGACCTCGATCCCGATCCTCTCGAATGCCTCCGAGAGCTCGGCCCCGACGAACGGCTCCTCACGGGGGAGGAGGCGGTCCGCCATCTCGACGACGGTGACCTCTTCGCTTCCCAGCGTTTTCCACGCCTGAGCCATCTCGACGCCGACGACTCCGCCGCCGAGGACCAGGAGCCGTTCGGGTACATCCTTCAGCGTGGTGATCTCCCGATTGTCCCAGGTGCGGACTTCCCTCAAGCCGTCGATCGGGGGAATGGCCGCGCCGGTGCCGGTGGCGACGACGATGGCGGTGGTTGCCTCGAATTGGCTGACGGATCCGTCGTCGTGGGTGACTGCGACCAGCCTGGGACCGGCCAACCGCCCGTGTCCGCGGATGAGGTCGACGTCGACGGACTTCAGCCACTGGACCTGCCCGTTGTCGTCCCAGTGCGATGCAAGCGCGTTTCTGCGACCCAGCGCCGCTTCGACGTCGAGCGTGGCGCCGGTTACCCCAGGTGTCCGGTTGGCCGCGTCGATCGCCTCGCCGGGGCGAAGGAGGGCCTTCGACGGCATGCACGCCCAGTACGAGCACTCGCCGCCCACCAGCTCGCGTTCGACAATGGCTGTGCGCAGTCCGTTCTGCGTTGCTACGTCTGCCACATTCTCGCCGGCAGGACCGGCACCGATCACGATCACGTCGAATTCGCGGTTCATGGGGATTTCCTTCCTCGGTCTGTGATCCGACCAACGCGTTGACCAGCGCCTTCCTTCCACGCCACAATGCGGGCCTGGATGCGCGATCTACTGCTTCCTGCCACTGATGCAGGCGTGGTCACCCAACTCTTCCTCGTGCTCGCGCTGTGGCTGATCGCCCTGTGGTCATTGAGGAATCGGCCGGATTCCCGACTGCTGGTTACAGGTGCAGGACTCGTGATCCTGGGCCTCATCGGGCTGCGGGCCCTGCACTGACGGGCCCCGGCGACCGTCGCATAGGCGACAGTGTTTGGGGCGCCACGTGGGAGCATCGGCAGCACGGGTGACCCGGGTGGGTTCCTCAGCGGCCACCCGGCCGGCCAGCTTTGCCATACTCCCTGGATGGACATCACTTCGCTCACAGCTCCTGCAGTCAACGCCACCACCGCCCAATGGACCCAGAAGGGTCTTGTCGACCGCTTCTGGAACGCCGATCCCTCGGTGTGGTCGGACGACCCCGACACGCCAGAACTGGCCAACCGGCTCGGTTGGCTCGACCTCCACCACACGATGCGACCGGAGATCGCCGAGATCGGACGGGTCGCCGCCGAGGTCGCCGAGCGCAGCGATCATGTCGTCCTCTGCGGCATGGGCGGGTCGAGCCTTGCACCCGACGTGTTCTCTGCGGTATTCGGGAGGGCAGAAGGCTCTCCAGAACTGCTCGTGCTCGATTCCACCCATCCGGGATCGGTACTGGCGATCGAAGCGAAGATCGACCCGCAGCGAACCACGTTCGTCGTCTCTTCGAAGTCCGGGACCACGCTTGAGACGTTGTCGTTCTTCCGCTACTTCTGGGCCGCCACCGCGGGAGACGGCGAGCGGTTCATCGCAGTGACCGATCCCGGATCGAAGCTCGCACAGCTGGGTCGCGATCGAGGCTTCCATGCCGTCTTCGAGGCAAACCCCAACGTCGGCGGCCGGTTCTCGGCCCTCACTCACTTCGGGCTGGTCCCGGCCGCACTCATGGGCGTCGACGTCGCAGCGCTGCTCGATGCCGCCGGCCGTTTGGCTGCGCAGGCGGATCCCAACGCCAACCGAGATCCGGTCGCGGGCCTCGGGATCGCACTCGGAGAGGCAGCCAAGGCCGGCCGCGACAAGCTGACCATCCTCACCTCGCCCAGCCTCGACGCTTTCCCGGCGTGGATGGAGCAGCTGGTCGCCGAGAGCCTCGGCAAGGACGCGACCGGAATCGTGCCTGTGGCCGACGAGCCGATCGGAGATCCCTCGGTGTACGGCCCGGATCGGGTGTTCCTTTCGTATCAACTGCACGGCGAACAGGCGCCCGATCTCGAGCGGCTGTCCAAAGCCGGCTTCCCTGTCATCGGATTCGAGCTCCCCACCGAGAGCTCGCTTGGATACGAGATGCTGAGGGCTGAGGGATTCACCGCAATTGCCGGGGCCGTCCTCGGTGTTCACCCCTTCAACCAGCCGAACGTGGAGGCAGCCAAGGACTTCGCTCGCAAGGCGATGTCCGGCGACCTCGACCTGGGTTCGATCGAGACGTTGACGGGCTCCGAGGCGCAGGCTGCGCTCGTGCGGCTCGTCGACGGTGTCGAATCGGGTGGCTATTTCGGCGTCCACGCCTACCTGCCTCCCGATGACCAGCTGTGGTCGGCGATCACAGACCTTCGAACGGTCGTGAGGGCGAAGACCGGTGTGGCCACCACGGCCGGATGGGGTCCGCGGTTCCTCCACTCCACCGGACAGCTCCACAAGGGAGGGCCTGCCGGAGGCGCGTTCGTTCAGTTGGTCGACGAGCCAGGCACGGCACTCGCGGTTCCCGAGTCAGAGAACACCTTCGATGAGATCATCGCCGCTCAATCGGCTGGAGACCGAGCTGCCCTGATCGATGCCGGTCGCAACGTGGTCCGAATCGACGTCGGATCCGACGGTCCAGGCACAGTTCGGGCTCTCCTCGAGGCGCTGTCGTGACATCGAGCACCGGGCTGCGGCCTGCTGCGGCGACCGTCGACATCGAAGCGCATCTGCTGGTGCTGTTCGGGGCAACCGGAGATCTCGCCAAGCGCAAGCTGATTCCCGCCCTCTATTCGCTGATGAAGCGGCGCAACTTCGACGACACGACCCGCGTCCTCGGCGTCGCCACGAGTGATTTGAGTGACGACGATTACCGGGAGGTCGTGCGTGACGCGTTGATCAAGTCGGGCGTAGACGAGGACGAAGCGCGTGAGTGGTGTGCCGAGGTGATCTCCTATCAGACGATCAAAGCGGGCTTCGGCACTCTCCAGGGACGGATCGACGAGATCGAGTCCGGCGCAGGCCTTCCGGGGAACCGGGTGTTCTATCTGGCGATCCCGCCCGGTGTCTTCGACGACACGATCGAAGGCATCGCCTCGGTCGGCTTGCACGAGTCCGAGGGATGGACCCGAGTTGTCGTCGAGAAACCGTTCGGAGTGGATTTCGAGTCGGCAAGCGAGCTCAACGGACTTCTGCACCGTTGGTTCCACGAGGACCAGATCTACCGGATCGACCACTACCTGGCGAAGGAGACCGTTCAGAACATCCTCGTTTTCCGGTTCGCCAACCCGATCTTCGAGTCATCGTGGAATCGAGACCGAATCGACTCGGTCGAGATCACCGTGGCCGAGACACTCGGCTTGGAGGGGCGAGCCAGCTACTTCGATCGTTCGGGGATGATCCGCGATGTCGTCCAGAATCACGTGTTCCAAGTGATGACGCTCATGGCGATGGAACCGCCCGTCCGTCTCGACTCTGGCGCAATCCGGGATGAGAAGGTGAAGGTGCTCCGGTCGATCTATCCGATGACGATCGATGGTGTTGTGCGTGGGCAGTACTCGGCGGGGACGTCCGATGGTGACATCGTGCCGGGTTACCAGGATGAGAACGGCATCGAGGGCGAGTCGAAAACAGAGACGTATGCAGCCCTGCGGGTTTGCATCGACAACTGGCGCTGGCGCGGCGTGCCCTTCTACCTGAGAGCGGGCAAACGGATGCCCGAGCGCCTGACCCAGGTCGTCGTCAGGTTCAAACGTCCACCGGTCTACCTCTTCGATGGTGAAGGGGCCTGTCGGGTGCATGCCAACGTCATGTACATCACGCTGCAGCCGGACGAGGGCTTCGATCTCCGGTTCGACGTCAAGATTCCCGGTGAGGGGCTCGAACTGACCCCGCAATCGCTGTCTTTCCGGTATGGCGATGTGTTCGGCGAGCTGCCTGACGCCTACGAGACCCTCATCGTCGACTTCCTCGCCGGCGACCAGACGCTGTTCGTCCGTGGTGACGAGGCGGAGGAGGCCTGGCGGATCCTCGAGCCTGTGATCGGGCTTGATTCCAACCCCGAATCGTACGAAGCGGGTTCGTGGGGACCGCGAGCCGCAGCCGACCTCATCACCGGCGAGGGCGACCACTGGCACCCCCAACACGAGGACTGACCTGCCGATTCTCGGTCCTCGCATACCCCATACGCCGGCGCGTGGTACAGGGCCCGGGGTGCCGACTGTCGTCTGGGCGCGACGGTCCGTTCGCCATCACGGTTTCCCCGGTATCAACTGTCAATCGGCGGATTCGCCGTTAATCGCTTGACACCGTATGCAGCGGGTGCATACGGTGCTCGAAGCAACGAAAGGCCGCAAGCGATGATCATCACCATGATCCAGCTTCCAGAGAAGAACTGGAGCCCGATGACGGGACTCCAGATCGCTGCGTGCTCGTTCCGTGGCCATGGCTCCGCCAACCCGTTTGGCTTCACCAACGCACTCGTCACGAGCCGAAGGCGGCCCGACCCCAGTTGACTCCTCGTGAGGAGACCAAGTGTCGAAGCCGCCGGATGCAACCGGCGGCTTTTGTTTTGGCCGCCGAGACCCGAGAGACACCCACCGCTGAAAGACACACACACGAGGAGACCGAAACATGAACATCTACGAAGACGGCCGATGTATCGACTCGGGCCAACACGGCCTGTTCTTCTCGGACAAGCCGTCTGAGCTGACCGCCGCCCAGGAGATCTGCATGGGCTGTCAGGTCCGGATGCTCTGCCTGCAGGAGGCGCTCGATCAGGCCATCGAGTGGGGCGTGTGGGGCGGAGTCATCTTCTGGGACGGCCAGCCGTTCTACCGTAAGCGCGGCCGTGGTCGCCCCTCCCGGGAAGAGGCCAACCTGCCGCTCGAGGCCACATTCGAGGAGCTGCACCAGCTGGTCCGGTCGGCCTGACCGACGGTGGGTGCGCCCTCGAGGGGGTTGTCGACGTCGGACTTCGTCCGGGTCGGCGATCGGTCGCGGCTGACGACCTCAGCGTTGGACTGCTGAGAGCAGTGTCCCCGGCTTGCGCATCTTGGCGATCGCCTTGTGTTCGATCTGGCGAATGCGCTCCCTGGTCACGTTGAAATGCCGGCCGACGTCGTCGAGCGTCCTCGGTTCGATGTTTCCCAGCCCGTAACGCATGATGATCACGTCCCGCTCCCGGTCACTGAGTTCGGCCATGACCACACCGAGCTCGTCTATCCGTGAAGCGAGCAAAGCCACTTCGAAGGGGTCCATCGCGTCTACGTCCTCGATGAAGTCGCCCAGCGTTGCAGTCTCATCACCCACGGGCTGGTGGATCGAGACGGGCTCGGGAGCGACCCGCTTGGCGTCCTTGACCTTCGTGAGGGTGAGTCCGGCTTCCTCGGCGATCTCTTCGAGCGTCGGCGTCCGCCCGAGACGCTTGACGAGCTCGTTCTCCGAGGCATACACCTGATTGATGGTGTCCATCATGTGAACCGGGACGCGAATCGTGCGGCTCTTGTCGGCGATCGCCCGGCTGATGGCCTGACGAATCCACCACGTGGCGTAGGTGGAGAACTTGAACCCCTTGCGGTATTCGAACTTCTCGACGGCACGGATCAGGCCGAGGTTGCCCTCCTGGATGAGATCGAGAAACGGAAGGCCTGCGTGCTGGTATCGCTTGGCGATCGAGACCACGAGTCGAAGATTCGCCTGGATGAAACGCCTACGGGCTGCGAGCCCGCGGTCGACTTGAAGCTCGAGCTTGGTGCGGTCGTTCTTCGGTACGTCCTCGTTGGCGAGCTCCTCTGCCGCCAGCGTGCCCGCTTCGATCCGCTTTGCCAACATGACCTCGTCTTCGGCAGTGAGCAGTTCGTAGGTGCCGATCCCATCGAGATAGCGCTTGACCGCCTCATCGCCGGCGTCCCACGCGTTCATCTTCCTCGACGTCATTTTGCTGATTCCTGACTTCCCCTTGGATGTATTTCTGCTATCGGTCAGGAGTCGGAGGAAGTTGAGTGCAGTTCTTCGCGTGCCTAAAGGAGCTAGCCACGTCTGCGGCGACACATCGAGACGGGCCTGGGACGGAATGCGCACAGGCGCTACCGTTTCGGTGGTATTCGGGCGTTTAGCTCAGTTGGGAGAGCGCTTCCCTTACAAGGAAGAGGTCGGCGGTTCGAGCCCGTCAACGCCCACCCCGAGAACCCCCTTTATCTCCCGAGGGATCTCGGCGTTCGAGCGGGGAGCTCGATCGCCTCTGGATCACGTTTGGTCCGCGTCTGGTCCGCGCGTGAAGCGTTTCTTGCTTGTTCGAGGCGGTCGGTGGCGGCTTCGTCGAGCCCTTCGTCAAGGGGACCGACGGCTCGCCGTCTCTGCCGAGCGGTGCGCTGTCCGCGGTCATGACGCTCGCAACCTTCCTTTCCAACGAGGAGCCATGGTCCTGATCAGAGGTCACAAACGACCCCGACCCAGCCTGTCCGAAACCCGTTGGAGAGTCGGGAGCGGCGGGTCGAGTTCGCAGCGAAGATGGCTGCTCAACCCAGAGAGCAGGCGATCAAGGTCGGGCGGAACGAACGGTGCCCGTGCGGATCGGGGCTGAAGTACAAGCACTGTCACGGCCTGTCGGCCGATGACGACGAAGGCTGCCAGATAGTCGCTTGCTATGGCAGATTGCCGGTTCGGCTTGGAATCGAATGGGTGCGAAAGCCCAGGCGACGCGTGATCATGCGCTGGCTCAGCTGCCGGCTTCCAAATATCGGCAGAAGTAGCGCCGATTGCCGGTCATGTGCGACCCCGACCCGGCTGGGCGTCCGGTGGCTAGATTGGGTTCTTGTCCAGCTGGAGGTAGGGGATCAGAAGCAGACGGGTCTACGTGGCTTTGATCGTTTCGTTGGTGTTGGTCGCTTCAGCCTGCGGCGGTTCTGACGAGGGCGGTGATGACGAAGACGTCACCAGCGCCACCACCACAACTACGGCTGCAAATGGCCAAAGCAATGGAGACGGAGCCACGCCCACATCTCCCCCTGATACTGGCGACAGTGCGCCACAGGATCAACCTCCAGTCGGTGAAGCAGGCAGCTTCACCGTGAATGGTACCGAGTTCGCAGTCACCCTGCTGAACCGGTGCATCCCGTTCGGCGGCGAGGATGGTCAAACCATCGATCTGCAAACCCTTGCGCAGGGGCAGGGTGGGGAACTGTTCCTGTATGGGACCGCGGACTCCGTCGAGGTGTCAGTTCAGGGGAACACTGTTGATGAGATGTATGGCAGCATTGCCTTTACCGCGGACCCATTTGATACCGGGGAAATCCAAGAATCCAGCATCGACGGTGATCGCTGGACCGGTTCCGCCACACTGAATGACGCCTTTGACGTCGCGGAGCCGGTGTCTGTCACTTGGGACGTCATGATTCCTGACGAAATCCGGGATTGCAGCTAGCTCCGCATGCCATCGGCTGGAGCAGACAATGACACCGCAAACCATCCGCAACGGAGTCGACACACACCGAAGCCGTGTTCGGGGCGCTCGACGCCGTCAAGGCTCAGCCCGAGGCTGCCAAGTTCCAGTTCCGGGCGGCCAACCAGTGGGTGTCCGGCACCCACAGCCCCGGCACGATCGACGGGTTCTTCGGCCTCGGTGCCGAGCAGAACCATCTGGCGCCTTCGACGTTCGATGCCGATCACCCCGAGCAGCTGACCGGGTCCGATCAGGATCAGTCGCCGGTCGAGTATCTGCTCAGGTGCTGGCACCGGTAGGAGATCACGGGCGGCTGTGATGCGGGGTCCAGAGTTAGTTCGACGTGGAGGCTCTGGATACCGATCCGACTATGTGTCGGCCGTGTGGTCGTCCGCCAACCCGTACCCGCTCTCGATCAAGACCTTGAAGTGGTCGGCGAACCGAGCAGCTGGTGCGCCGTCCACGATGTCGTGATCAAAGCTGATCGTCATGCTCATCATTTCGCGAGCCGCGACCTGGCCGTCAACGATCGCAGGCTTCTCAGCGATGCCGCCGAGCGTTACCGCAAGAGTGTGTCTGATGAATGGAATTCCCCAGCCGCTACCACTGCCGAACATCCCGACCGAGGTCAGCAGGACCGTTCCTGCGTGCTCCTTCTCGACCTGGGGAAACCTCGCCAGGACTCTGAAGAACAGGCGCCTGAAGGTAGACGGCAACATCGTCATGAACGTGGATCGGCCCTTGCGGGCTGCACGACTGCTCGCGCCTTGCGCCTGGACCTGTCGGATCTCTCGACTCAGGTCCGCGAATGGGCGCCGGTTGGTAGCTCTGACGATGTGGAGGATCGGGATCTTCTCTCCGTCGAGCTCGATTTCGACAGTGGTGTTGACATCGACGTCGTCGAAGACGACGAGTTGGTTT
>JAHEIN010000109.1 GCA_024639335.1 bacterium
CTGATTCGTAGAGATCGACATAACACTCGTCGGCACAGAGCCAGGTGTCGGTGCTTCGTGCTCGCTCGACGAAGGCTCTGACCGTGTCGCGGTCCGCCACGGTGCCGGCCGGGTTGTGTGGTGAGCATGTCCAGAGCATGACCGACTCGTCCCACGCCTGATCATCGACCATCTCGGGCCGGAACACGAAGTCGCCCATCAGGCGGATCGGGTTCCCCCTCGCTCCGGCGAGGCGAGCCCCGCGCTCATAGATCGGATAGCCGGGTGTCGCCCAGGTGACGAGGTCGTTTCGGCTGCGATCGATGAAGGCCAGCGGAGTGGAGAAGATCGCTTCCTTTGATCCGGACGTCGGCATGATCTGGGTATCGGGATCGACCTCGACACCGAAACGACGGCCGACGTAGCCGGCGATTGCATCCCTCAGCTCCGGCAACCCCTTGGTCGTCGGGTATCGACTCACCTCGGGAACCGAGGCCACGAGTGCCTCGGGGATCATCGTCGGGGTCGGCTCCCGTGGATCGCCGATCGAGAAATCGATGATGCGCTCACCCGCCGCTCTCAGATCCCGAGCGCGCTGCTGGACGGCCGCCACACCGTGGACGCCGAGCTGATCGAGAACCGGATTCACCTTCATCGAGGTGAACCTAGTTCGCCCGCCGACGTCGATCTGGGGGTGACAGGCCGTCACCCCCCGGGGCGCGTTCGGTGATCGATGCGTGCAGTCTGGACGTTGCGCTCGCGCCAGTCGCCGATCGCTTCGATGAACAGGCCTTCCATCCTCGGGAAGTGGTTGCCATTCCTCACGACAACCGCCTCGTGGTCGGCAAACGTTGCATGCTGTCGCAGCTGAAATCCGATCGTTGCGTTCGAGATCGTGAGGACCGGCGAGTCCGTCGAGATGTGAGGGTCGCCCTACTCGACGAATCCGGTGGATTCTGCTTCGTCCAGCACCGAGCCCATCGTCATGTGGAATCGCCTTAGGACCGAACCATCGGCAAACGGCATCAAGCACGGACGAATCCCCGAGGCGTTGGACCTCGGGGATTCGCCTCTGTCTGCGTGTGGGCTCAGCCGCTCACGAGCAACGTCCCCGTCATGCTCTCGTGGCCGGGCACTGCGCACACGAAGCCGTACGTCCCGGGTTCGAGCTCGATATCGGAACGTCGGGACTTGAACGCCGGGATCTCGAACTCGAAGCCTTCGGACTCGACCGTGAAGGTGTGGCGGATGCCATCTCGATTGTCGACCCAGATTCCGCCCGAGGCGTCCACTTCGATCGCGTCGTCGCTCCACTGGACGCCGGACGCAACCAACTCGACGTCACCGCGGGCAGGTGGCTGGGAGTCCGACGCATTGGCCGCTATCAAAGAGAGGACGGCACCGACCACGAACAACGACCCCGCGCCGACCGCGACGCGACCAACGGCGCCAGGATCGAGAGCCCTCCATCCAGCGATGCCCGAGCTGATTGCGGTCAGACCGGCGAGGAACGACAGCAAGCCGAGGATGAACGTGGGCGAAGACTCGGGATTGGATAGATCGTCGATGAGGAACGGTGCGTTCCCTGCCATCAGCACCAGCGCAGTGACGGCGAGGACGAGGCCGAGCCGTCTCCGCTCGCCAACCAAGAACGGTGAGAAACCGAGGAACACTGCGCCCACGAAGAGCACCGGTGGAATCATCTGGCCGGCCATCAGCTGGAGCATCAGCGACCACACCACCATGGTGATCGCAGCTGCCCTCGCCAGCTTCAGCCAGCCCGTGGTGGCGGCTGCCCTGGTACTGCTCACATCGGGCTCTGTCTCTTCGTTGATCGTGGTGTTCATGTCATGCATCGGGTTTCCTCCCAGCTCGTATGTCGCGCAGTGGTTCCTCGGCCGTCACATCATGTCCACCGCCTGAACCGTGCCAACCGTCCCATCGACGACGACCAACTGGCCATCGGTGAAGCGCTCCATCGCACCGACACATCCGACGACGGCCGGGAGCCCGTACTCCCTGGCCACGATCGCCGGGTGCGACAGCTGCCCCCCGCCTTCGGTGACGAGGGCCCCGACGTGCGGGAAGACGATCTCCCAGGGTGAAGTCGTCAGTGGGGCGATCAGGACATCGCCGGGCCGCACACGACTGAGATCCTCGGCTCTGCGGACGAGACGGGCGGGCCCCGTGTATGAACCGGGTGAAGCCGGGACCCCATCCACGCCCTCGTCGAGTTCGGCGGGCGAGGCATCGTGGGCCATGACCACATCGAAGATCCCGACGATGGTCGCGAGCGCCGGTGGCAGTGCGCTCGAAGCCGGCAGCGCCCCAACGCCTCCAATGGTCTCAGGAGGGCGGTGGGTCTTCGCCCAGAGGTGTTGTCCGCGCCGAAGCATCGTGAGCTCGTGGAGGTCGCCGGGGCGGGTGAGCCAATCGACAACCTCGTCGATCTCGAGATAGAGAACGTCCTCGACGGCGGGCGTGTGACCGGCAGCGACCATTCGCCTCCCGATCTCCAGCGCCACGAGCCGGACCCATCCGAGGGCTCGGGCATGGACCGCCTCTCCGTGTTCGCGGAGCGGATAGGTCTCCCTGGCAGTCGAGAGGAGTGAGTCGAACTCGATGGCGTCACGCTCATCGAGCCGGCCACGCAGTTCGAGGGCCAGATGCGCGGCATGCTCGGCCGCATTGCGCTCAGGCATGCCTGCTGCGAGCCATCTGAGCTCGAGGGCCGGATCCTCCACGACAGTCCGGGCGCCCAAGTCGAATCCGAAGATCCGTTGACCATGGGCGCGGAGGTGACTGCCATACGCGTGCGCGAAACCGGAGTCCGCCTCGGCCAGCCGATCGAGCAGATCGGAGCCCGCCGCTTCGATCACATCGATGGCCGCCGGTGTGAGAAGGGGCGCGAGCCGGGTCAACGACTCCCGTACCTCGGAACGGATCGAGCCTGAAACGAGTTGTGTCACAATCTGCATATCACCGAGGCGACGGTCCTCCACGAATCGGTGGAGCGACGCGAGGGGAAGAAGGTAGAACGGATCCGTCGCCATGTTCCAGCCGAACGCAGTCCGGGCCGTCTCGACCGACTCGCCGAACGCCGCGGCGAGCTCACGGAGTGTGAGTGAACCGAGATCGAGGTCGAACCCGGCGTCGAGCTTCTCCTCGATCGAGGGCCGCGCCCGGGCCTCCCACTCCTCGGCGAGCCGCTGGTCGACGCGTCCGTCGAGTGCCCGTTTCGCCGTCCGGGCGGCTCGCCGCAGGGGCGGCGCGAGCCGGAATGCCAGTTTCGCGATCGTCACGGGTGGCGGCGGTACACCTGGCTTGCCAACCGCCGGAACCGGTTGGATGTAGATGTAGCCGTTGATGGCTCGCATCGAGAGCTGCTTCAACGGCAGTCCATAATGCTCGACCAATCGACGGCTGGCCGCTTCGAACCCGGGAAGGAAGACCGACATCGAAAGCGGCGTCATCGGAATCTGGTTGTGCGTCGAGTCCCAGGCCCACGGGCCGGGGGGCGGCTCGTCGACCATGGGGATCGGCTCGATGAGCCGTGTGGTGATCGGCCTCGACTGCAGGAGATGGAGGCCCTCGCCATCATGCGCCCACTCGATGTCCTGGGGGCTTCCGGCGATCTCCTCGCAACGCCGAGCGAGCTCGGCGACCTCGGATGCGACGGCGTGATCCAGCACGACGGCGCGCTCCGCCGGCCTCACCACAGAATCGGCGATCCAGCGCTCCCCCGTGACCTCACCGGACGCCAACCGCTCGGCCGTCCCCGGGACGGTCTCGACGACAACATGGTGTTCGCCGGTGATGGGATCACGTGTGAACGCGACACCTGCGCACCGTGCGTCGATCATCGGCATGACGAGAACCGCCATTTCGGATGGTGAGCCGTCGGCGTATCCGGTCTCGGCCGCCCCGACTGCTGAGGCCCTGACCCTCCGGACGGCACGAGAGACCTCGTCGGGTTCCGGCACGACGCCGAGGACCGTCTCGTACCGACCGGCGTAGCTGGCGGACTCGAGGTCTTCGTTGACAGCAGACGAACGGATGGCGAGTTTGCTGTCGGGGAACCGAGTAGCGATCTCCTCGGCGATCGAGTCGATCGACTCGTCGGCGACGTGCGCCGGCACCACCAATCCTGGAGGTACCGGCAGTCCAGCTGCGATCATTGGGAGCAGCCCGCTCGCCTTTCCGCCGATGACCTGGCCGGCCGGTACGGACCCGAGCTCGAAGATCGAGGCTGTCATGATCCGACCTCTGCAGCCTCGGCGTCTCGCTCCTCGACGTCACGCAAGAGCGTGGCGATGGAGCGGCCGATGACCTCGACGAGCTCCTCCGGCGGAAGTTGGAACCGCTCGCCGACGAGGATCACGTTGCTCGCCCCCAGCAGGTGCCGAATAGCGATGTAGTCATGTCGGGCTTCTGACTCATCGAGGTGAGGAAAGGCATCTCGGAAGAGTCGCCAGTACATCTCGTCGCGATCGCTGCGGAACTCACCACCAGAGACGCTGACGATCAACGCCCGGCGGAGGGTTTCCCGGTTCGTGGCGCCGAATGCAATCGCGCTTTCGATTCCGTCAACCCACTCACCGAGATCCGCGGGGTCGGTGATCCCGGACCTCTCCCCGAGTTCGACGTCGAACCTCGCACCGACCTCGTTGATGAGGTCGGTGCGGCCCGGGAAGTGCCGGTAGAGAGTCCGGTGCGAGACGCCTGCAGCGTCGGCGATCGCCTGCATGGTGATGTCGTCGGGGTTCGTTGCGCCGAAGATGATCTCTGCAGCGGCTGCGATGATCGCCCCTCGTGTCCGGTCGAGCTGGCTCACTCGTTGGTTCATGTCATACCTCATGTCGTGATGTCACTGACTATGCCATAATGTCATATTATGTGTCAAGTGATTCTCGAATCCGAGTAGGAGCAGGCGATTCGTACAATCTTGGACCATGCCGTATCGACTCATCTACGCAGGCCTGGGAGCGCTCGCCATTGCAGTGGTTGCCCTCGGAGTTGCTTTCGGCGGTGGAGGAGAACCCGTCGTGTTCGAACCCCCGCTCGAGTCGGTCACCCCCAACCCAAACGACGCCACGCTTCGCCAGGCGATCATCGAGGTCGACATGGAGATCGGATACGACGTCGCGATCTTCGTGGACGGCTTCCGAGTCCCGACCGAAGAGGTCCAGTATGTCGACGCCACGGGCGTCTATCGCTGGCAGCCCAGCCCGACCAGCCTCTACCTCAACGAGTGGACCCCGGGCACCCACGCCGTGCGAATCGAGTGGGACACCTTCACCGGTCTCCCCGACCCCGGCTCCTTCGAGTGGGAATTCCGGGTGCAGTGACGGTGGCCATGAGCCAGGGGCTGAAGCGGCGTAGCCCCCCTACCCCACCCTGACTCCGATTCCAGGCCGGTCCCCGATGGGCCGACAGACCCCGGCGGACGATCTTGTTGGTGACACCACCAAGGAGACCGTCGTGGAAGCCAAGCAAACACCTGACCTGCTGTCGGGACGCACCCTGTTCCGGGTGGGCCTCGCCCTCGTCATCCTCTCCGTGACCTTCCTGTTCCGCTACTCGATCCAACAGGGGTGGCTCGGACCGCTCGCTCGAGTCGGCCTGGCGGCCGCCGGCGGAGCCATCATGATCGGAATCGGCCTCACCCTCTCGGAGCCGCGCAGGCTGTATGCGAACCTCCTCCAGGGTGGCGGTTCCGCCGTGTTGTATCTGTCCGCCTTCGCAGCGCATCGCCAGTATCAACTCTTGGACACGACCGAAGCTTTCATCCAGTTGGCAGCCGTCGCCACTGTCACGATCGTCCTCGCACTCAAGGCGAAATCCGAACTGCTGGCCGGCGTCGGCCTGCTCGGCGCAGCAACCGCTCCGATCCTGATCGGCGGTCGTCTGGAGATGCCCGGCGGCGATGCGGCATACCTCGCCGTTGTGGGCGTTGCCGCCACCGTGCTGCTGCTTCGCATGCGATGGCTGTTCTCGTATGTGATCGCGGCTGCCGCGATCACGCTCGCCGTCTCGCTGGAGGTCTCATGGCAGCTCATCGACGGCCTCGTCGATCTGTCCACCCGTCCACCCTCGACACTCGATGTGGTTGCGTCGATCGCACTGGCTTGGACCGTGCTCGTTGCCGTGCCCCTCTATCTGGCGTACGGACCCGATCGGGGCGAGCGCATCTCGACTGCGCTCCCGGCCGTCACGACCAGCTTCGGGAGCCCGCTGGCGTACGCTGCGTTGTACGCAGCCTTCGCCCAGGAGATCACTCGGCCCGGCTGGGCGATGATCGCTGCGGGTGGAGCGGTGTTCCACGCCCTGGCCGGGTTCGGCCTGCAGGCACGTGGTCGTGACCTGGTGGCTCGAATCCAGATCGTCCCGACCGTCATCCTCACGCTCCTGGCGATCTCCACCGGATTGACCGGCGACTGGATCCTGGTCGGCATGGCCGCGATCGCTGCTGGAGCCGTCATCGGCGGGACCCGAACCGGCATCCGGCTCCTGGCGGACTTCGGCCACGCCGGCATGGCACTGACCTTCATTGCGACCGCAATCGTCAGCTCGCTCGTCATCGGGGGCACCCGTACGATCGCCGAGCTGATTCCCGCAGCGCTCGTACTCGTGATCATCGCGCTGACGGGTCTGCTTCTCTTGATCGATGACTCCGAGACGTTCGACGCCGAGTACGTCTACTTCATCGCGGCGTTCGTCGGGACGATCGGCTGGATGTTGCTCGAGTTCCCCCGGCTCGGAGAGAACGGTCTGGCAGCCGTCACGGCCGGATGGGCCTTGCTCGGGCTCGCGGCGGTGGGCGCAGCCAAGGTCAGCGGGTCCAGACCGATCCTCGGCCTCGGCTTCACCACTCTCGGCATCGCCATGGCCAAGCTGTTCCTGGTCGATCTCGCCGAGGCGAGCCCGGTCGCCCGCATCTCGCTGTTCGCCGGCATCGGTGTGGCACTGCTCGCCGTCGGCTACTGGCTCGGTGACAACGATCTCGGCGAGGCGTCAGACGCCGCGGATGCGGCCGGTGGATCCGCTCCGGAGGTTGCAGAGCCGACCGCCGACCGGGCAGAGTGAGTCCTACACCCAGCCCTGGAAAGAGAACGCACATGCACGAGCAGATGACGATGATCGTCGAGATCCCCCGAGGCAGTCGAAACAAGTACGAGATGGATCATGAGACCGGAGAGATCTTCCTGGACCGCACGCTCTTCACCGCTACGCGGTACCCGGCGGACTACGGCTTCATCCCACACACCCTCGCCGAGGACGGCGATCCGCTCGATGCGATGGCGCTCGTCTCGGAGCCGACCTTTCCGGGTTGTCGCGTGCGGATCAGACCGATTGGCGCGTTTCTGATGAAGGACCGTGGTGAGTCGGACCACAAGATCCTCGGCGTCCCGCTCGGAGATCCGATCTGGCGGGACGCTCGGTCGCTGGAGGACGTCCCCCCTCACATCCTGCGCGAGCTCGAGCACTTCTTCTCGATCTACAAGGATCTCGAAGAGGCCAAGACGGACACGCTCGGCTGGATCCCACTCGAGGATGCGCACACGATCATCGACAACGCGATCGCCGCCCATCACCCCTGAGAGCCCGACCACCCGTGCTCGAGCATGCCGGCGAAGTCGTCGGGGCCGACGACGGGGACGCTGAGCGACTCGGCCTTCGAGACCTTCGACGCCCCGGGGGAGTCGCCGGCGATGAGTGCGGTGGTCTTGCTCGAGACGGAGCCGGTCACCTTTGCCCCCAGCGACTCCAGGACCTCTTTCACCTCGTCGCGGCTGTGACCGGGCAAGGTGCCCGTCACGACAAACGTCAGCCCGTCGAGCAGGCTCGCATTGCCGCCCTCGGGCTCAGGGTCGGACATCCGCACCCCGGCATCGGCCATCCGTCGGATGAGCGCGCGGTTCTCCTCCACTGACGCCCAGCCCACCCACGCATCGGCAATCACCTGCCCGATGCCCTCCAACTCGACCAGCTGACCGGCGTCGACGTCCAAGAGCGCATCCATCGAGTGGAACTGCCTCGACAACTCTTTCGCAGCAGAAGGGCCGACATGGCGGATCCCGAGCCCGACGATCAGGCGGGCCAGCGGCCGATCCCGCGCTCTGTCGATCCCATCGAGCAGGTTGCCGATTGACACCTCGCCCCACCCCTCGGACGCCGCAAAGTCGCCGGCTTCGAGGGTGAAGATGTCCGCCGGGTCAGCGATCTTGCCTTCACTCAGGAGAAAGTCGATCGTCTTGTAGCCGAGGCCGTCGATGTCCATGGCCGATCGCCCTGCGAAATAGGCGAGCCATTCCCGCATCCGCGACGGGCACTCGTAACCGCCGGTGCATCGGGCGTCCTTCTCGCCGTCAGGTCTGACGATCGGATTGCGACAGAACGGACAGGCGTCGGGCATCGACCAGATCTTCTCGTCACCGTTCCGCAGCGCTTCCAACGGCCCGAGCACTTCGGGGATGACGTCGCCTGCCCGCCGGACCACCACCGTGTCACCGATCCGAACGTCTTTGCGGTGCACTTCGTCCTCGTTGTGCAGCGTGGCCATACCCACATTGGCTCCTCCTACGAAGACCGGTTCCAACACGGCGAACGGTGTCGCCCGGCCAGTTCTCCCGACATTGATCAGGATGTCCTTCAACAGGGTGGTGCGCTCTTCGGGTGGGAACTTGTACGCGATCGCCCAGCGAGGGGCCCGAGAAGTGAACCCCAGCGCGTCCTGATCAGGGATCGAGTCGACCTTGATCACGACTCCGTCCGTCTGGTAGTTGTGATCGTGCCGGCTGGCGTCGGCAGCTTCGACGTATGCCTTCACCCCGGCGAGATCTGGGACCGCCTCCGACGCCGGGTTGACCCTCAGTCCCAGGTCACGCAGATACTCCATCGTCGCCGTGTGGGTCGTGAACGAAGGACCTCCCTCGATGATGCCCGCCTGATAGATCCAGATCGAAAGCCGGCGCCCGGCCGTCATAGCCGGGTCCTTCTGTCGCACCGATCCCGCTGCAGCATTCCGCGGGTTGGTGAAGAGGCGCTCTCCCGCCTCGGCCTGGCGCTCGTTGAGCGCGTCGAAAGCATCGAGCGGCATGTAGACCTCACCGCGCACCTCGAGCAGTTCGGGAGTCTCCGAGCCTCTGAGCCGCAGCGGGATCGCCTCGATGGTGCGCAGGTTTGCGGTGATGTTCTCTCCGGTGGTTCCGTCACCGCGAGTTGCACCGAGCGCGAGCTCGCCCTGTTGATAGGTGAGCGTGACGGCCAACCCGTCGATCTTGAGCTCACAGGCATAGCCGTCGGGGACACGCCCGAGCATGCGCTCGATCCGTTGCTCCCACGATTCGAGGTCTTCCGATGATTCGGCATTGTCCAATGACAGCAGCGTCCGACGGTGGGTGACCTCAGAGAACAGCTCGGAAGGCGGTGCGCCCACCCGCTGGGTCGGAGAGTCGGGCCGAACCAGGTGGGGGTGCTCGGCTTCGAGCTGTCGTAGCTCCTTGACCAGAGTGTCGTATTCCGCATCGGCGACGATCGGATCGTCGAGGA
>JAHEIN010000274.1 GCA_024639335.1 bacterium
CGAACTCGGCGTGAGCTTCTAACTCACCTCGCCAATGCGATTTGGCAGGCTGAGATCCAATCCAGCTCGGGGGCGTCGAGCGAGTAGACGTTTTCGAGATTGCGCAGGACCCTGCGGATGATGTCGGCGGTCGCTACCGGCTCGAGCCATCTCCGGTCGAGCCTCGGGTCTCCGCCGATGGCGCTGGCGATGAGGGAGGCCGCCTCGTCGAAACCGATCGCCTCGCCGTAGTGGAACGGGTCGACCAGCTGACCTGCGGCGTAGACGACGAAGTGTCCCGGCAGCCCGACACCTTGCATCTCCAGTCCGACTCGCCTCCCCACCTCCATCCAGAGGATCGATAGCGAGATCGGTATGCCGCGTCTGGTCTCGAGAACCCGATTCAGATAGGAATTGTCGGGGTCTGCATAGTCGTCGACGTTCCCCCCGATGCCATGTTTGATGCCAATGACTCGACGCAGTGCGAGGTGGGTCTCGCCTACGACTTCGGATGCGAGTTCGTCGAGTTGTTCGAGCACCCGTTCGGCGTCGAGGTCGGGATGTGCGAATCGTGCGATCTCGATTGCGGCCAAGTCGAGGCGATCAGCGAACACGAACTCTGCGAGCTTTGCAGCGCGATGTGAGATGGCGTTGGACAGACTGGACCCCCGGGGTGCTGTCGATCAATGTAACCCGGCGGACGTCGCTCACAACGGATCGGTAGCCTCGTCATCCGAACGGAAGACCTGAGGAGTCTCGCATGGACCGTCTGAGCGGACACGTTGCCTTGATCACCGGCGGCACGAGCGGGATCGGGCGCCGAACGGTGGAGCGGTTCGTGGAAGAAGGTGCCCAGGTCGTGTTCACCGGCCGCCAGGAGCGGAAGGGGGCCGAGATCGCTGCCGAACTCGGAGAGGCGGCCGTGTTCGTCCATGCCGACGTGCTGATCGAGGCCGACATCGAGGAGGCGATTCGCTTCACCCACGAGCGGCACGGTCGGATCGACTCGCTGTTCAACAACGCAGGTGCTCCGGGAGTGGGCGGCAGCATCCGCAACATCGAGGCGAGTGACTTCGACGACACGGTGGCACTGCTGTTCAAGTCCGTCTATCTCGGTATGAAGTACGTCACCCCCATCATGTACGAACAGGGGAGCGGCTCGATCATCAACAACGCCAGCGTCGCCGGCCACCGCACCGGCTACGGCCCGCACATCTACTCGGCATGCAAGGCGGCGGTAGCGCACCTCACCAGGTCGGTCGCCACCGAGACCATCGAGAAGGGCGTGCGGACCAACGCCATCTCACCCGGCTTCATCGCAACGCCGATCTTCGGGCGGTCGATGGGGTTGTCCGCGGATCAGGCCGAGGAGCGGCTCGAGCGGCTCGAACAGATGGCGTCGAGCGCAGGAGACGTCGGCGAGCCGACGGACATCGCTGACGCTGCGGTGTTTCTTGCTTCCGACGAGTCGAAGTTCGTCAACGGCGTCGATCTCGTCGTCGACGGCGGCGCCGTCCTCGGGCGCGGGTGGACGGAGGGCAATCTCGGCATGGGCGCCATCGCCAAGCACTTGCGCGCCTGAGCCTCGATCAGCTCAACGCCTCGATCTGGGTGGCCAGGTCCGTGTCCTTTGCGGTCAGTCCGCCGGCGTCGTGGGTGGTCAGCGAAATCGACACCTTCGAGTAGCGGATGTCGATGTCGGGATGGTGGAACGCCTTTTCTGCGAGTACTCCGACTGCCGCCACGAACCCCACCGCTGCTGCAAATGACGCGTGGGTGAATGTCTTCGTCAGAACCTCGCCGTCGATTTCCCAACCCTCATGGCCGAAGAGAAACGCCTGCCGGTCTCCATCGCTCAGTAGTCCCATGACGCGAGCCTATCGATCCGGATGATTTGGTGCTCCTGGGATCTCGGGCGACACGGCTCGACCTAGGTCCGCTCGTCGACACCGGATGAGGGACTACCGATCACCGATCACGTCGGTGACGAGCCTCCAGGTGCGTCGGGGCTCCGATCCACGGCGCCCCCGAACCGGCGATCCCGATCCTGGTACTCGAGCACCGTCTCCAGCAGACGGTGGCGATCGAAGTCGGGCCAGAGGATTCCCGGGAAGGCGAACTCGGCGTAGGCGGCCTGCCAGAGCAGGAAGTTCGAAAGGCGGTGCTCGCCCGACGATCTGATCAGCAAGTCGAGATCTGGCATCTCCGGTACCGAGAGGTGGCTGCTGATCGTGGTTTCGTCGATCGCTTCGGGATCCAGATCGCCCGAGGAGACCGCCCGGGCGATCTTCTTCGTCGCCTCGGTCAGTTCCCATCGCGAGCCGTAGTTGAAGGCGAACACCATCGACATGCCGGTGTTGTCTCTGGTGAGCTCTTCGCTCTCGCGCATTCGAATCCGGTTTCGCTCCGGCACTCGTTCGTCGTTCAGGTCGCCGGCGAAGAAGATCCTGACATTCCAGTCGTGCAGGACGTCTCTCCGGCGGATGAGGAGATCTTCATTGAACCACATGAGGAACGCCACCTCCTCGGGATCCCGGCTCCAGTTCTCGGTCGAGAACGTGAAGGCCGTGAGCCATCCGATCCCCATGTCG
>JAHEIN010000275.1 GCA_024639335.1 bacterium
CCTTCGAGCCGAGCGGCACACTGTCTGACGGGGCTTGCGTCGCTCCTGGCGAAACGGCGAGCCAACGCGGCGTTCCACCCCGATATCGGCCAGCGCATTCTCGAGACGAACCCGGGCCTGTTCGGTGTTCAGCGAGGTGCCGGGGCGCGGGTCTATGTGAACGTGACGGGGTCCGCACGACCTGTCGACGTCGACGGTTGGCGGACTGCCGACGGCGCCGTGCCCACCACGATCGGCCCGTGGGAGTCGCTCTGGCTGGTACCGGGCTGACCGCTCGTGTCGCCCTCAGCCATGGACCTGGATGCTTCCAAACCGATTCCGCTCTACTTCCAGGTCAAGACGCTCCTGATGGAACAGATCAGTTCCGGGGCCTATCTACCAGGGGATCAACTCCCGACCGAACATGAGATCTGTGCCAAGTACGGCATCAGCCGGACACCGGTTCATCGGGCCCTCTCCGAACTGGCCGACGAGGGAGTCGTCATCAGGCAGCGCCGGCGCGGAACCGTGGTCAACCCCCACTGGCTTCCGTCAAAGCCGGCCCAAGATGACGTCAAGGTCGTGGTCGCGAACAGGGAGTGGGTGGAGTACATCGAACAGGCGGTGCCCAAGGGCCTCGATGCGAGTGTTCTGGCGGTCGGCTATCCGAACCTGCACCGACACATCTCTCGCGCCGTTGCCGAGGGTGTCGCGCCCGACCTCGTCCTGGTCGACTCGGTCTGGGTTCGCGAGTTCACCGAAGCCGGCATCCTCTGGCCGCTCGATGAGCTCGCCCCCGCCTGGATAGCCGCCGAGTACTCAGACTTCCTGCCCCGCTTCGAACACATGACGCGCCCGTATGCGGTCTCCGCCGAAGCGAATGTCGCCGGACTGTGGTACCGGCGCGCCGTCTTCGATTCCGCGGGCCTGGAGCCTCCTCGAACATGGGACGAACTGGCGGACGTCGGTGCACGACTGGCCGACTCCACCCGGACGCCGCAACTCGGGATGCCGCTGGGCATCAATGCAGGCGAGACGACCACTTACTGCCTTGTCGGATTGCTGGCAGCGAACGGGGCGAGCGTCACCAACGAAACACATGTGACCCTGGATTCCGAAGAGACGGTGGAGACCCTGAGGTTCGTTGCGCGCATGATCGCCGACGGGGTGATCCCTGTAAATGCGGTCACGTTCGACTGGAATCGGGCAGGCGAGCTCTTGGCCACCGGGCGCACCTCGATGTCGCTCGGAGGCACGTACGAGGCCCCCGACATTGCAGACGCAGCGGGTGTCGAACTCCACGAATTGGACGAGCACATCGGCTTCGCCGCGCTCCCTCGCGGGCCGCGGGGGACTGGAGCGACCGTCATCGGTGGAATGGCGTATGCGATCCCACGGCAGGCCAATCGACCACACGACGCCATCCGACTGTTGCGGGAACTCACCGAGCCCGAGTCGGTTGCACGATTGGCCTTCGCGACCGGAACACTGCCGGGGAGACGGTCGGTGGTCGAGGCGGTAGCGGACTATCTCCCGCTGGTGCGTGTCACGTCGGAGGTGATCGACTCGGCTCAGCTCAGACCCGAGACGATCGCCTACAACCGGGTCTCGAGACAGCTCCAGCTGATGGTGGAATCCGTTGTCATGAACAGAACGACCCCCGAGGAAGCGGCCAGCCAGACCGCCGGATACATCGGCGCGATCACCGGTCTGCCACTGGTGGCCGACCATGAGTGAGGAGTAGGTATGCGTATCGGCATGGTCTCGACACGGTTCGCGGGCACCGACGGCGTCTCACTGGAGACGGCGAAGGTCGCCGAAGTGCTGAGACGCTCTGGGTATGACGTGGCGTGGTTCGCCGGCGAGCTCGGTGACGAATTCACCCCGGGACGCCTGCACACCTCCGCTCACTTCACCGATCCTGCGGAGCTGTCTCGACAGACCGAATACTTCGGGAACACGGTGCGGCGGCCCGGCCTGGTCCACGAGGTGCGTGCTGCAGCCGACGACATCAAGACCGCACTCAGAGCCTTCTGTGACGAACTCGAAGTCGACGTGCTCATGCCGCAGAACGCCCTGGCGATTCCGATGCAGATCCCGCTCGCCGTGGCGATCGGCGAACTGGCGGCAGAGGGAATTGGGGTACTGGCGCACCATCACGATCTGGCATGGGAACGCGAGCGATTCATGAAGACCTCGATCCCGGACCTCCTGGACGCCTACTTCCCGCCGCGCGGCCCGAGCATCCACCACCTGGTCATCAACTCGCTGGCCCAGGAGCAGCTTGCTCGCCGCAGGGGCGTGGTTTCGGCGGTCCTCCCGAACGTGATGGACTTCGCGCTCGACGACCCGGGTCCCAGGGACGGCGAACGTTTCCGAGCGGCCGCCGGGCTATCGGAGGACCAGGTCGTGCTGCTCCAGCCGACGCGGGTGATCCCCCGCAAGAGCATCGAGACCTCGATCGAGTTCGCCCAGCACATCGACGACGCCGTCATCGTGATCAGCCACGAGGAAGGGGACGAAGGCGACCGATACGGGCAGGCGCTCCGCACGCAGGCAGAAAAGGCCGATGTCGGCCTCCGGTTCGT
>JAHEIN010000110.1 GCA_024639335.1 bacterium
ACTCGGTGCCCGAAGAAGGGCCGGTTGGACATCGGCCTGCTGGCCGTGCCGAAGATGGCGAGGTCGACACCTCGGGTGTTGGCGAACTCGACGATCTCTCCCTCTGCATTCGGGGCGACACGGACGTCGGTCTCGACAAGGACACCGAGCCGCTCCCCGAACGCAGCTGCAGCACCGACCATCTCGAGCCCGGTTCGTACGGAGTTCTGAACGGCCGGGTTGTTCTCGAGCATCATTCCATGCCCCTCGGGCCGATTGACGACGTGAATCGCCGATGCCCGTCCGCCGCTCATCCTGGCAATCGAGTACGCGAGCTCCTCCGCCGCTCTCGAAGCTCTGGTCGCCACCACCGGAACGAGGACGTGATCCGGAAGCGCATCCGGTACCTCGCCGGCAGCCCCGGGGAAGCGGACGATGACCGTTGGCAGGTCCACCGACGCCAACACGCGATCGACGACATTCGAGAACACGCTGGCGTCGGACTCGGACTCAGAAGCGCCGATGACGATGAGGTCGTAGCCGAGGCGCGACTCCCTGGCGATCGCATCGGCAGGGTCTGTTGCGACTTTGTTGATCAGTCGATGGCGAACGTCCGAGAGAGCGCCGAGGACATCACTCGGGTTGGACGAGCCACCCCTGGCTCTCCTTCCGAAACGTCCTCCTCGGACATCAACGGCGAGCACGGTGATCTCGGGATCGTCCAGAACCGCAGCCATCAATTGCGCGGCGTAGCGACTGCTGTCGCCACCGCGGGTCGGGATCAGAACCCGCTTCGAACCCAGGATCTCCGAGGCCGCCAGCAGCTCTTCCCGATCCAAGCGCTTGCGCTCGTCCTCGGGGACTTCCCAACCTCCCACGACCAGCTTGAGCAGTTGGGGTGCGAGGACGCTCGTGACGATCGCCACGATGACGATGACGGTATAGCCGGTCTCTGACAGGACGCCCAGGTTCAGTCCCACGATTGCGACCACGATCCCCATCGCGCCGAGCGCCGACAGGCCCGAGCCGAGCGCCAGAGCCTCCCTGCCTCGCACGCCGGCGGCACGACCCCCGATCATGGTGCCCGCCACCTTGGCGACCACGGCGATGGCCGTCAGCGCAAAGGTCCATCCGATCGCCGTCCAGCTGCCGAGGAGCCCAATGTCGACTCTGAGCCCGCTGAACGCAAAGAAGATGGGCGCGAAGATGGCGGCCGTGGTCGTCTCCAGCACCTGCTCCACCTGAGGAAGCTGGTGTCTCAGTGTGGCGAGGAGAATCCCGACGATGAAGGCGCCGAGAATCGCCTCGAGTCGGAGAAACTGCGTGATGAGACCGCCGGTGAGCGCAGCCACGAGACTGATCGTGAGCGCCGCAGTGACCGACGAGCCCTGAGCCATCACCCACCGCATGAGTCTGTCGAGCGCCCAGCGGCCAACCGTGAGCAGGGCGGCAAGGAACACGATCAGGCCCCCGAAGGACTGTGCAAGCAGAACGGGGTCGAAGCCGTCCTGTGCGATCCCGGACAGAGCGGCCAGGAGCAACCAACCAACCCCGTCCATGGTCATGCCGGCGGCCAGCGTGATTTGCCCGAAGTTGCGTCGGAGGAACCCCAATTCCTGGAGAATCTTCGCGACAACGGGTAGCGCCGAGACGGACAGGGACAGAGCGAGGAAACCAGCGAAGACCCCGGTGGCCACGCCCTCCCCGATGAACGTCTTCGGCACCAAATAGGCGAGCGCACTGAACGTTGCCAGTGGGATCAGGAGCGCTCCGGCCGAGACAGAGAGGGCTGCTGTGCGGAAACGGGCGATGATCGCCAGGTCGGTCTCGAAGCCGATGACGACGAGCAGCATGATCACCCCGAGCCACGACAAACCGAATATCACCGACGTGACCGTCTCCTCTCCGAAGACCCAATCGAACGGGCCCGGAGCGACCCGACCGAACAACGACGGACCAAGGAGCACACCGGCCAGCAGCTCTCCTACGACGGATGGCTGCCCCAGTCGTTTGAGGAGGCCGCCGAGCAGCCTCGCCACCCCGATCAGCAGTGACAACTGGATGAGGAACACGAGAACTTCGTGCTCGCTCAAAGGGGCTGCGTCACCGATCGCCAAGATCACGGCGGGAACAGTAGGCGCAATCCGCCATCGGTCGTCGGTTGTCGGTGGTCGACGGTTCCTTGCCGCCCGATGTCACAGCAGGCCGTAGACCGACAACTGACAACCGGAGACCAACAACCTCATACGTTGAACCGGAACAGGACGACGTCGCCGTCGACCACGGTGTAGTCCTTTCCCTCGATGCGGATCTTGCCGGCAGATCGCATCGCCGCTTCGGACCCGTGTTTCTCGAGATCGTCGATGGAGTAGACCTCGGCGCGGATGAAGCCTCGCTCGAAGTCGGTGTGGATCACCCCGGCCGCCTGGGGCGCCTTGATGCCCGCGCTGATCGTCCATGCCCTGATCTCTTTCGGACCCGCCGTGAAAAAGGTCTCGAGCCCGAGCAACGAATAGGCGGCGCGGGCCAGTTTGGCGAGTCCCGGTTCATCGAGACCGAGGTCGGCGAGAAAGGTCGCCTGGTCATCGCTGTCCAACTGGGCGATCTCGGCTTCGATCTCGGCGCAGATGACCACCATGCCGGAGCCATCGGCTCTCGACCGCTCCGCCACCTGTGCAGTCAGGTCGTTGCCGCCAAGGGTCTCTTCATCGACGTTCGCCACGTAGAGGACGGGCTTGTGCGTGATCAGCTGGGCTTGTTTCAGAACTGCCATCTCGTCGGAATCGACCTTCATCGAACGGGCCGGCAACCCCTCACCGAGGTGTGCGACTACGCGCTCGAAGAGATTCAGTTCGGACGTAGCGCCTTTGTCTCCGGTTCGGACCGAACGGGCCAGCCGCTCGACCCGCTTCTCAGCAACGGTGAGGTCGGCGAGAATCAGCTCGAGCTCGATCGTGTCGATGTCCCTGTCGGGATCGACCGAGCCGTCCACATGAGTCACGTCCGACGATTCGAAGCAGCGGACGACGTGCAAGATCGCGTCGACAGAGCGGATGTGCCCCAGGAACTGGTTCCCCAGTCCCTCACCCTCGGAAGCCCCTTTCACCAGCCCGGCGATGTCGAGGATCTCGACCGTGGCCGGGACGACCTTCTGGGTCGCGATCAGGGCTTCGATACGCCCCAGACGCTCGTCTGGTACCGGCACGACACCGACGTTGGGCTCGATGGTTGCAAACGGATAGTTGGCCGCTTCGGCGCCGGCTGCGGTGAGTGCATTGAACAGCGTGGACTTGCCGACGTTCGGCAATCCCACGATTCCAGCCTGGACGGCCATGATCGATCGACTCCGGATTCGAGAGAGCGCTCGGGAGCCCGAGCGGACGGAAGGCTAATGCCTTTGGACAGACAGGCCTGCGCCGTCGGAACCGTCCGCCGACCGCTATCTTCGCCGCATGCGAGTTGCTGTCATCGGTGCAGGGTCATGGGGAACCACGGTTGCCTCCCTCGCTGCGCGGGCCAACCCGACCACCTTGTGGGCACGACGACCCGAGCTGGCATCGATGATCAACACCGAGGCCGTGAACGCCGACTATCTGCCCGGCAACCGACTCCCCTATGGACTTCGGGCGACCTCAGACCTGCAGGAATGCATCGACGGAGCCGAGGCGGTGGTGATGGGTGTCCCGTCGCATGGGTATCGAGCCGTGCTCGAGCAGCTTGCCGTGTTCCTGCCGACGTCCACTCCCATCTTGAGTCTCACCAAAGGCATCGAACAGGGCTCGAACCTGAGAATGACCGAGGTGATCGCCGAGGTCGCTCCCGATCACGATCGCAGCATCGTTGGAGCGCTCACAGGCCCCAACTTGGCCAAGGAGGTCATCGCCGGCCAACCGGCAGCGGCGGTTGTTGCCATGGAGGACGAGAGCGCGGCTGCAGAACTCCAAGCGGTGTTCATGGACCCGACCTTCCGTGTCTACACCAACACCGATGTGGTCGGCTGCGAACTGGCCGGCGCGCTCAAGAACGTGATGGCGATCGCAGCAGGGATGGCCAAGGGGCTGGGGTTCGGCCAGAACACTCTGGCAGCCCTCATCACTCGTGCGCTTGCCGAGATCACGCGGCTCGGCGTCCGACTGGGCGGCCGCCCCGAGACCTTTGCCGGGCTGGCAGGCATGGGTGACCTGATCGCCACCTGCCAGTCGGACCAGAGCCGCAACAACCGGGTGGGCATGGGGCTCGCCGCAGGCAAGAAGACCCAGGAGATCATCGATGAGATGAAGATGGTGGCGGAGGGCGTCAAGAGCGTCGGCCCGATTCTCGATCTCTCTGCGGCCCAGAAAGTCGAGATGCCGATCGCCACCCAGGTCGACCAGGTCATCAACCACGGCGCCCACCCCCGCGAAGCCGTCCTCTCTCTCATGACCCGCGGTGCCAAGCGCGAGTAGCCGTTGCACGCCGAAAGGCGTGCCACTCCAACACTGTTGTGCGAAGCGTGCAGCGTGCAGCGTGCAGCGTGAACGGCACATAGAGTCCACCACATGAGGAGATTCGAATCGGTCGATGCGCTGAAGGGAGCGGTCGGCCAGCACTTGGGATACTCGGAGTGGATGGAAATCACCCAGGATCGGGTGAACCGATTCGCCGATGCCACCGACGACCATCAGTTCATTCACGTCGACCCTGCGGCTGCAGCTCGGACACCGTACGGTCGGACCATCGCACATGGCTATCTGACGCTGTCGCTGGTGGTGCCGCTGGTCTCGCAGATCTACTCGGTCGACGGTGTTCAGATGGGCGTGAACTACGGCACGAACAAGGTGCGCTTCCCGGCGCCGGTGCCAGTCGGGTCGAAGATCCGGGCCGGCGCCGAACTGGCGTCTGTCAGCGACGTTGCCGGAGGCGTCCAGGTCGAGGTGACGATCACCATCGAGACCGAGGGCGGCACCAAGCCGGTGTGTGTCGCCGAAACGGTGACGCGCCTCTACCTCTGATCACCCCGATCGGGTGTGTCGCCGCCCGGAGTGTGACTGCGCAAGCACCTGCGACACCTCCAAGGCCTGTGTGGGTGACAGCCGGCTCGTCGTGACTCGTACAGCACGGCTGTCGTCGAGCACGAAGGTGTCGCCCGAGCGCACGGCATATCCCGAATCGAGACAGGCAGCCACGGCAGCGGCCACATCCAGAACAGGGACCCAGACATTGAGGCCCGACGGCGCTCGAGCCTCGATACCTGCGCGCTCCAACTCGGACACGAACGCAAGCCGCCTCTCTCCGTAGGTTTCGGTGGCCCGGTCGAATGCGACCTGTTGTTCTGCGAGCACTCTCCCGGCGATCCTCTGGAGCAGATGGCTGACCCATCCAGGTCCCACACTCTGTCGTCCCCGCACTCCGTTCATGGTCGCCGGATCGCCGAAAAGGGCAGCGATCCTCAAGTCCGGTCCGATGGCCTTCGACATGCTCGCCGCCAAGGCCCATCGCTCGCGGCCCGGCCCCACCGAGAACAGATCGGTGCCCGAGATGGGACCTGCGTGGTCGTCCTCCACGACGAGCAATTGGGGATGCTCGTCGAGGATCTCCGACAGTTGTTCTGCTCGAGAAGCAGTGACACACGCTCCGGTGGGGTTCTGAACTCGCGAGGTGAGCACGAGGGCATCGAGCGTGTCGACGGATGAGCGCAGCGCTTCGGGCATCGGTCCCTGATCATCGATGGAGATGGGCACCGGGCGCAACAGCATGGCGCGAATGAGATCTGCCATCGCCGGCCAGCCCGGGTTCTCGATCCCGACGCGATCTCCCGGCCTGAGATGCACTGCGAGTACCCGCTCGATGCCGTCGAGGGCGCCGCTCACCACCACCATCTCGCCAGGAGGGTCGACGAGGTGCCGGCGAACCGCCCGCTCGAACTCTGCAAGCACCGGTGCCTCTCCGTAGAGGGTTCGTGGGACGTCGATCCGGCTGATGACAGCGCCGAGGTCCGGCAGCAACTCGGGGTCGGGGTTGCCGGACGCGAGATCGATTGCGTGCTCGGGGATGAGGGGTTCGGGAGCGACCATCGGGCGGCGATCCGCCACGAAGGTCCCCCGGCGACCCCGGCCGATGACGAGGCCACGCTCCGAAAGCGTTCGATAAGCACTCGCCACGGTGTTCGGGGCGAGATCGAGAGCGACGGCTGCACTTCTCACCGGGTCGAGCCGGTCGCCCGGAGCGAGACGCCCGGCGAGAATCTCTGCCTCGAGATGGGCTGACAATTCGGATGCAGACTGGAATGACAACACGCTACAATCATCCTAACACAAACGAATCTTTGTATCAATACAGTCTTCGCAGAGGTCCCATCGTGACGCTTCCGCCATCAGCCAGAACCACGGTCCGCCGGGACGATCGCGCCGCCTACGACCGCCAGACGATCCAGTCCATCCTCGATGAGGCGTTCTACGCCCACGTGGGCTTCGTCTCTGAAGAAGCGCCCTTCGTCATCCCGATGCTGCATGCGCGCATCGATGAAACCCTGTACCTCCACGGCGGACCGGCTGCGAGGATCATGCGGACCCTGAAGGCGGGACCCGAGATCTGTGTGACCGTGACCCTCCTCGACGGTCTCGTCCTCGCTCGGTCCGCGTTCCACCATTCGGCCAACTACCGGTCGGTCGTCGTCTTCGGGCGACCGACGCCCGTGACCGATCTCGCCGAGCGGCGCGCCGTGCTGGATGCCTACACCGACAAGCTGGTCCCGGGCCGTCGCCCCCATCTCCGAGAGATGACCGACAAAGAAGTGCGGGGCACCGTCGTGGTCTCAGTCCCCCTCGCCGAGGCATCCGCCAAGGTGCGCTCGGGCGGGCCCGTCGACGAGCCCGAAGACACAGAACTCGACATCTGGGCCGGAGTGATCCCGCTCGCATTGACCGCCGGCGCACCGATCGCCGACCCGCTCATGCGTCCGGGGATCCCCCGCCCCGCCCATGTCGACCGGATCGGCAGATGACGGCGCACAACCGGATCCTCGAGAAGACCACCAGCGCCAACGAGGGGGCGTTCACACCACAGGATTGGGCGCTCTTCTGGGGCGTCGCCCTGATCTGGGGAGCATCGTTCCTGCTCATCGCCATCTCCCTCGAATCGCTCCACCCTGGGGTCATCACTCTCGGGAGGGTGGCGTTCGGTGCCGTCGCACTGGCCTTCTTGCCCACCGCCCGAAAGCGGATCGAACCCGGAGACCGGCGCCGGCTGCTCGTGCTGTCCCTGGTATGGGTGGCGATCCCGTTCACGCTCTTCCCCATCGCCGAGCAATACATCAACTCGGCGGTGACCGGCTTGCTGAACGGCGCGATGCCGATCTTTGCGGCGCTCGTAGCGGCGCTCTTCCTCCGTGAGTTCCCCCGAGGCGCGCAGCTCGTCGGACTGTTCACGGGGTTCACCGGTGTGGTCCTGATCTCGGTCCCATCGATCGGAGAGGGCTCCAACGCCGCGCTCGGCGTCTTCCTCGTTCTCGGCGCCACCGTCTGCTACGGCTTCGCCGTGAACATCGCTGCGCCGCTTCAGCGCAGATATGGCTCAGTGACGGTGATGTCGAAGATGCTGATCCTTGCGTCGATCTGGACCCTGCCCTACGGAGCCTGGGGTCTCACCGACTCGACGTTCGAACTCGGCCCGGTGCTGGCGACGCTCGTGCTCGGTGTGGTCGGGACCGGAGCTGCCTTTGCGATCATGGCCAGCCTCGTCGGCCGGGTCGGCTCGACTCGAGCGTCATTCATCACCTATCTCATCCCGTTCGTCTCGCTCGCACTCGGCGTCGTGTTCCTGGGAGACGAGGTCGAGGCGTTGGCGATCTTCGGAGTCGTGCTGGTCGTGGCAGGGGCGGTTTTGGCATCGAGGAGAAGGCGATGAGAGAAAGGACATCGAACATGCACGGGACGTTGGAATCTGCGGAGATCACGTCGTCGGCAGCTACACCTGAGCGAGCTGCAGACCACTTCGCGGCGAAGCTGCGATACGAGACTGACTGTTGGGACGCGAACGAGGCGCTGCGGTCGGGCGCCGACGACATCGTGGTGCTGGATGTCCGCTCGACTGCGGCCCACGCTGCCGGCCACGTTCCCGGCTCGCACAGCCTCCCGAGGAAGGAGATCACGACCGGTCGCCTCGACGCCCTCTCGACCGAGGCGCTGTTCGTTGTGTATTGCGCCGGCCCCCACTGCAACGGTGCCGACAAGGCGGCGCTCGAGATCGCCCGGCTGGGGCGCAGGGTGAAGATCATGATCGGCGGCTGGCACGGCTGGCAGGTGGAAGGGCTCCCCCAGGAGGGATCAGAGGCCTGATCGGGTGAGGAACCCGACAACCACGTCAGCAAACCGGACGCGTTGATCACGGTGGACGCTGTGGCCCGCTCCACGAATCCGAACGAACTCGACATCGGGGTGCTCCCCCAGCCATCGGCCGGCACCGACATCGACGGCTGAGCCGAGGGCCGATTCACCGGCGATCACGATCTTCGGGCATCGGATCGAGTCGATCGCCGCACTCCACGAACGCCCGTGCCATGACTGTCGTCGGGCGAAGAGATCGCGATCGACGGCCCGCTTCGATGAGACCCAGGCCGCCACCTCGTCATCGGTCCAGCTCGGGTTCTCTGTCTCGCAGAGCGCTGTCAGCTCGGCGGGGTCCATGGCGCCAGTCTCGTTGATCCACTTCGAGAACGGGTTCTGGCTGTTTCGCTCGGCGTCGAGGTCGTGGCCAGTGAGCGGCGGGTCTATCAGGACCGTTGCCCGGGCCAGATCTGGTTGGTCGGCCGCCAGGTGCATCGCCGTGACCGCCCCCATCGAGTGACCGACGAGGAGCACATCCGTCAGATCCAGCGCACCCGTGATCTGCTCCGCATCGGACTGGCGAGAGGCGGCTGTGAAATCATCGTCGGCGAGCAACGGAGTGCCGCCGTGTGCTCGGGCATCGGGGGCGATCACCCGCAGACCCCGGCCTGTGAAGAGCGGGGCAGTCGAGGCCCAGCAGGATCCGTCATCACTGAAACCGTGGAGCAAAAGTGCTGGTGCTCCTTCACCGGCCGTCCACACTTGGATCGCCCGGCCGTGGACATCGACCGTGTCCGACGCGAGCGAATCGATCTCGGACCGGCCCGAGTTCATGAGCCGTCTGAGGCCAGGCGAATGGCACGCTCCATGAGGCTGGGATCCCCTAGACGGCGTCGCAACGTTCGTTCGAGCCCTGCGATTGGATAGAGGTTCTGCGGGGCACGGGGATCCTTGTGCGGCTCCGATGCGAACCGAGGCAGCACGGAGGCAACCTGGTCCGCCAGCCTGATCGCCTCGTCGATCGCGCAGTCGGCCGCCACCTCGCAGCGCACCAGCCCACCGGCCGGACCGCCGCCGATGGCGAGGCGCAGATACCAGGAGTACCGATTGGACCGGCCTCCGATGAGGAAGATCGGGGTACGCCTCGCAACGGGGAGGTCGAGCAGCAGCGGGCGAAGGT
>JAHEIN010000013.1 GCA_024639335.1 bacterium
GATGAAGCCGCGGCTGCTGGGACGCGAGTCCTTCGTCAAGATCTTCGACCGGGTCGGCGCACCGGCTCAGGAGACGGATCTCTTCACCGGGCTGCGGTGATGACGTGACCGCCGCCTCCCGGTGGCGGCAAGCGCTCGAAGCATGGGCGCTGCCCGACGAGTTGCTAGCCAGAGCCGAGGAATCACCGTATGGCTGGTCTCAGGACCTGTGGAAACGTCGCAGCGCCATCGCAGCAGAGACGGAGCTGCCTGTGACGTGCGAGATCGTTGCGAAGCTGATGCCCGGCGACGGCACACTGCTCGACATCGGCGTCGGCCGGGGGAGAGTATCCCTCCCGATCGCCGACGGCCTGTCCCGGCTGATCGGTGTCGATGAGAGCCGCGAGATGCTGGCCGGGTTCAGTGAGGATGCAGGTCGGCGATCGACGAGCGTCGAGACGTTCGAAGGGAGATGGCCCGACATCGCACCGTCCGTGCCCCTCGCCGATGTCGTGATGGCGGCGAACGTCGCCTACAACGTGGCCGACATCGGCCCTTTCGTTCAGGCGATGATCGACCACGCTCGGGCCGCCGCCGTTCTGGAGGTCACCGATAGACATCCCTGGTCGCATCTCGCGCCTCTCTTTCGCGCAGTCCACGATCTCGACCGACCCGACGGGCCGACCGCCGAAGACCTGGTTGCCGTGATCGTCGAGATGACCGGAATCGAGCCCGCCGTGCACCGCTGGGAGCGACCAGGTCACATCTGGTACGAGAGCTGGGACGAACTGCTCGATCACTACGGCCGCCGGCTCGTCGTTCCCAAGGCCGAGCGTCACATCCTTCGCCCGCTCCTCGAGCCCGAGGTCATTTCCGAAGGCGGCCGTCTCCGCGTCGGTGACAAACCAACGGCGTTCGCCACCATCGTGGTTGGTCGGTAGCCGCGGGTACCCTTGTCAGATCCGCAGTCGACGGGGCTGTGAACCGTCGACGGTCAACTGTGGACCGGCCAGGGTCCCGTTCGTATTCATCTCCCCGAAAGCCTTCCCATGCTCATCGTGCGCGACCTCTCGATCGAAACTGGGCCCCGCGTCCTCATCGACGGGGCGAGCTTCAGCGTGCAACCCGGCGATCGAATGGGGCTGGTGGGTCGAAACGGGGCTGGGAAGACCACCCTGATGCGCACGCTCGTCGGGGAACTGGAACCTTCGGCCGGCGCGATCACGCGGACCGGCCACGTCGGCTACTTCTCTCAGGAAGCCGTCCTCCCCGGTCTCGAGTATCCCGAAATGACCGCCCTCGAGCGCATTCTCGCCGCCAGGGAGATCGGCGCCATGCAGCACCAGATCGAAGAGACCCGTCGCAAGATGGAAGCCGTCACCGGAACCGAACGCGACATGATGATCCGCCGGTTCGCCCGTCTCCAGGACGAGTTCGACGCCAAAGGCGGATACGTTGCGGAGGCTGAAGCCAAGCGCACAGCCGCCAATCTCGGGATCGACAACGAGGATCTCAGCCAACCGGTCGCAACCATGTCGGGAGGACAGCGACGCAGAGTAGAACTCGCACGGATCCTCTTCTCCGAGACCGACGTCATGCTGTTGGACGAGCCGACCAACCACCTCGACCTCGATGCCAAGGCGTGGCTCGTCGACTATCTGACCGGCTACAAGGGTGCGCTCCTCGTGATTTCGCACGACCTCCCGCTCCTCGACGAGGGCATCACGTCGGTGCTCGCACTCGAACACCAGACGGTCGAGACGTATCGGGGCAACTACTCGTCGTATCTGATCGAGAGAGAGGCCCGGCGCGAGCAGCGGGAACGCGAACGGAAACAGCAGGACGCCGAGATCGCCCGGCTCGAAGCCAACGTTCGGCGCTTCAAGGGCTCGTCGGAGAAGATGGCCCGGGTTGCCAAGTCGATGGAGACTCGGGTCGAACGGATGAAGTCCGAGCTGGTCGACGTGCAGCGGCGCGGCCGCAACGTGAAGGTCCAGTTCCCCCAGCCACCGAAGTCGGGACGAGTGCCGCTCGAAGCGAAGAGTGTCGCCAAGGCCTACGGCGACAACGTCGTGTTCGTCGACGTCGATGTCGCCGTCGAGCGCGGCGAGCACGTGATGATCATGGGCCTCAACGGCGCCGGCAAGACCACTCTGCTCCGAATCCTCGCCGGTGAAGTGACCGCCGACCTCGGTGAGATCACGATCGGATATCAGACGACGCTCGGCTATTACGCACAGGAGCACGAGCAGATCCGTGCCGGCGAGACGGTGCTCGACCACATGCGCCGGGTCTCGGGACTACCCGACCTTCAGTTGCGCAGCCTGCTGGGGCACTTCCTCCTGGCCGACAAGGTCGAACAGGACGCATCGAGCCTCTCCGGCGGAGAGAAGACCAAGCTCGCGCTGGCCATGCTGATGACGTCACGGCCGAACGTGCTGCTGTTGGACGAGCCCACCAACAACCTCGACCCGCAGGCAAAAGAAGCGCTGCTAGGCGCTCTGCTCCAGTACCAGGGAACGATCATCCTGGTGTCACACGACACCGACTTCGTCGCAGAGCTCGCCCCCGACAGGGCGATCATGATGCCCGAGGGGTCGATGCACTACTTCGACGAGTCGATGCTGGAGCTGATCGCCCTCGCCTGATCAGCTGAACGCAGCGAAGAGCGCAAGCCCCAAGACCACTGCCAACAAGATGCCGATGATGAAGAGAACGCCGAACGGCAACAGCACCGTTGCAACTGCGCTCCCGTCCCCGACTTCGTTGACTTCACGCACCGCCCGGATCTGTATGACGAGTGAATAGGCGAGGCCGACGATCCCCAGGATCGGAAGGATGCCGATCGCAAAGGGCGCCGCGGCGAATCCGATCGGGCGCACGAGCTGGCTATATGGCGCCTGCCCCCCGAACATCTTGCCGGTGAAGAACAGCAGGCCCGTCCAGACGAACAGGCCGATGACACCGAAGATCGCACCGAAGATGATGCCCGCAATCAGATTCGTGTCGCTGGAGATACTGCTGATCGCCGACGCAACCGCCGAGATGCCGACGGCGGTCCCGGTGGCACGCTCGTCCTCGGCGATCTCCTTGAAAACAGTCGAGTCGAGTTTCAACACTCGTGTGAGTCGTTCGATGACCTGATCCACTGCCACGCATCCTTCGTCGACGGCCGAGGCGGATCATACCGATTCGATCTTCGGAGCCGCGGGTCCAATCGAAGCCGGACGCAGCGTTGGCACGACGCCGCCGTGAATGGTCGGGTAATTTCGGCTCCGTGGGTTTGATCGACGAGGCAAGTGCTCTGCTCGAAGTTGATGCAGATCCGGTTCGAGCAGAGGACATGGCCGCATATCTGAAGACAGACATGCCCTTCTACGGCGTGTCGTCGCCGGAGCGGCGACACATCATGAAGCAGCTGGCGACGCGGTTCGCGCCGTCGACCAACGACGAGTACCGACGCCAAGTCGCAGGCCTCTGGACGCAACCGCACCGTGAGGAGAAGTACCTGGCCATCGACTGGGCGAGACGTCACCGCACGTTCATCTCGTTCGAGAACCTCGATCTCTACGAGCGCATGATCACAGACGGCGCGTGGTGGGACCTCGTCGACGACATCGCCGCCAACCTGATCGGGGCGGTGGTTCGAGCCGATCTCGAGTTGATGCGCCCCGTGCTCGAACGATGGCTGAACGGTGATGATCTCTGGCTCCGTCGGACTGTGATCATCTGCCAGCTGAAATCGAAGGCCGATACCGACACCGAGTTGCTCTTCGACGCTTGTGAACGAACCGCCCACGAGACCGACTTCTTCATCCGCAAGGCGATCGGCTGGGCGCTGCGGCAACACTCGAAGATCGATCCAGGTGCGGTTCGGGGATTCATCGACCGTCACCGAGACGATCTGTCGGGCCTCAGTCTGCGAGAAGCCACCAAGTACCTGTGAAGGGAGAACAATGCGACGGTTGATTCTGTTCAGACACGGTAAATCCGACTGGCATGCGCCTCACGGATCGGACCACGAGCGACCATTGAACAAGCGAGGTATCGAGGCGGCCAAGGCGATGGGACGTGTTCTCGCCCGATCCGGGCTGGACCCGGATCATGCGATCAGTTCGTCGGCGGTACGTGCGAAGACGACACTGGAATTCGCACATGAGGCCGGCGGCTGGGAGTGCGGAGTAGAGGTGACCGACGCGTTGTACGGGACAACGGCAAAAGGGGCCCTCGCCGTCGCTTGCGAAGCGCCGTCAGACGCCCAGTCGCTGATGCTCGTCGGACACGAGCCAACGTGGAGCGAAGTTGCTCATCGAGTGACCGGCGGTTCCCTGGTGGTCAAGACGGCAACGGTCGTCGGGATTGATCTCGCCATCGATGACTGGCGACATGTCGATACTCGAGGGAGTGTGGTGTTCGTGTTCCAGCCGAGAGCTTTCGCCGGCTGGGTTTGACGCGATTCGGGCGCTGGTCTGGGAGTGGTGTTGCGCCTGCGGGTGCCCCCTTGTCGTGCCCGGGCATGTGCCGCAGGCGAGGCCCCTCGCCCCTACCGATCGTGTATCCGGGGGCGCGGGCGACTCGGGCAGTCCTGGGCTGTCGACTCGGACTGGGCGCGTCTCGGTGAGTGGTGCATCTTCCCGGTGATGGCGGGCTACGCGTCTCGATACCTGCGACGAATCCTGATCGGGCCTTTGGCCGATGACGGGTCCACGACTCCGGCGTGCTGGGTGATCTCAACATCGCCGGTTGCGACCAGCCGTCTCGCCGCCATGCGGGTGTCCTCCATCAGGTCACGCCACTCGTCGGGGGACACCGCCTGGGCCGCATCCGACGGGCAGATCGTCCCCGAGCGTGAACTCAGAAGCACCAGGATCGTCTTCTCGAGCTCGCAATCACGGGCGTTGAGCTTCCGACGGCGGCAGCCATCCGAGCAGTAGCGGACCGAGTCCCAGTTGCGCTCCCACTTCTTGCGCCATTCGATCCGGCGACCGCACACCGAGCAGGTCTTCTCGGGATGGGTCAAGGGTCAGTCGACCGTCCAGGTTCCGTGCGACGCCAACAGCGCCGAGAGGTCTCCCGGGCCACGGTCCGATTGCGCTTCGACCAACTGCGCCGACATGACCGATTCGTAGGTCGGGCGCTGGACCTTCCGAATGATGCCCAGTGGCGTGGGACCGTCCGGGTTGTGGCTCAGCCGGCTGAGCGAGAAGGCGATCGTCGGGTCCTGCCGTTCAGGATCGTGCACGAGAATCTCGGAAGCGTCCACGGCGGCTCGGTCGACGATGTGGCACTGGCCGTCGCGGAGAACGACGGCTTTCTCGTCGTCCGCGCCGAAGATGATCGGTTCCCCCGCTTCCAGGTTGATCCGGTTGTGCTCCCGCTCACCTTTGCCGGTGAGTGCGATGAACGCCTTGTCGTTGAAGACGTTGCAGTTCTGGTAGATCTCGATCAGCGCCGAACCCTGGTGCTCGTGGGCAGCCTTCAGGAGCGACTGGGTGTGGTTGCGGTCCATGTCGAGCGTTCGGCCCACGAACGTCGCCTCGGCGCCCAATGCCAGCGACACGGGGTTGAACGGGTAGTCGATCGATCCCATGGGGGTGGACTTCGTCCGCTTGCCGATCTCCGACGTCGGCGAGTACTGGCCCTTCGTGAGCCCGTAGATCTGGTTGTTGAACAGCAAGATCTTGATGTTCATGTTCCGCCGGAGCGCGTGGATCAAGTGGTTGCCGCCGATCGAGAGTGCGTCACCGTCGCCGGTGATGACCCAGACCGACAGGTCGGGGCGGCTGGAGCTGAGACCGCTGGCGATGGCGGGTGCGCGCCCGTGGATCGTGTGCATCCCGTACGTGTTCATGTAGTAGGGAAAACGCGACGAGCAACCGATACCCGAGATGAAGACGATTTCCTCGCGCTTCACCCCCAGATCGGCCATGAAGCCCTGCACGGAGGCGAGGATCGTGTAGTCCCCGCAGCCCGGGCACCAACGAACCTCCTGGTCCGTCTGGAAGTCTGCGCGTGTGTATGTGGGTGTGGTCATTCTGAGATCAGCTCCATGATTCTCTCTTCGATCTCGGACACTTTGAAGGGCTCGCCTGCGATCTTGTCGAGGCCCACGGCGTTCGACAAGAACTCGGCCCGCAGGACGTATCTCAGCTGGCCGCTGTTCATCTCGGGCACGAGGACTTTCTCGAATCGATCGAGTACCTCGCCGAGATTCGCCGGGAACGGATGGAGGTGTCGGAGGTGGGTGGTAGCGACTTTCTCGCCCTGCTTGCGCAGATTCCTGGCAGCGGCCGTGATCGGGCCGTGTGTGGAGCCCCAACCGATCACGAGGATGCGGGAATCCTCGTCGCCTTCGACCTCGACTGGTGAGATGTCATTGGCGATGTTGTCGACCTTCCATGCCCGGGTGTCGGTCATGAGCTGGTGGTTGTTGGGGTCGTACGACACGTTGCCGCTGATCGAGTCCTTCTCGAGCCCGCCCAGACGATGCTCCAATCCCGGGGTGCCGGGAATGGCCCACGGGCGGGCGAATGTGTCGATGTCCCGCATGTATGGAAGGAACTTCTGGTCCGGTCCATTCGGCTTGTTGGCGAACGAAACCTTCAGATCGGGGAGGTCGTTCAGATCGGGAAGTCGCCACGGCTCGGTGCCGTTGGCGACCTGGTTGTCGGACAGCAGGATGACCGGTGTCATGTATTTCAGGGCGATCCGGGCAGCCTCGATGGCGGTGTCGAACGCATCCGATGGCGACGCCGCCGCCACCACCGGGAGCGGCGACTCTCCGTGGCGACCGAAGAGCGAGAACAACAGATCGGTCTGCTCCGGCTTGGTGGGCATGCCGGTAGAAGGGCCCGCCCGCTGAACGTTGACCACGATCATGGGCAACTCGGCCATCATCGCCAGAGAAATCGCCTCGGACTTCAGGGCGATCCCCGGGCCAGACGAGCCGGTCACGGCGAGAGCACCACCGAACGCGGCACCGATCGTCGATCCGACCGCAGCGATCTCGTCCTCGGCCTGGAAGGTCCGAACGCCAAAGTTCTTGTGACGGGAGAGCTCATGCAGGATGTCGGAGGCCGGCGTGATCGGATAGGTGCCGTAGAACAGCGGAATGCTGGCCTGCTGAGCAGCGGCGATCAGACCCCAAGCCAGCGCCGTGTTGCCGTTGACATTGGTGTACGTGCCGGCCTCGAGCGGCGCCGGCTTCACGATGATCGTGGACTTGGTGGCTTCGGTCGCGAACCCGAAGGTGTAGCCGGCCTCCAAGGCTGCGATATTGGCGGCAGCGACCTCGGACTTCTTGGCGAACTTCTCGTTGACCCATTCGATGGTTGGGTCCGTTGGCCGATTGAACAGCCAGCTGAGCAGCCCGAGGGCGAAGAAGTTCTTGGACCGGAGGACGTCGCGGCCGGAGACACCGGTGTCTTTTACCGCTTCCTTCGTGAGGGACTCCATCGGAACCTTGATCACCTTGAAGCCGGTGAGCGTGTCGTCCTCGAGCGGGTTCGCCTCGTAGCCGGCCTTGGAGAGGTTGCGCTCGACGAACGCTTCTTCGTTGAGGATGACGGTCCCGCCCTTGCGGAGATCGGGCAGGTGCTTCTTCAGCGCAGCGGGGTTCATCGCCACGAGACAATCTGGGTCGTCACCAGCGGTGAGGATGTCGTCGTGTGCGATCTGGATCTGGAACGAGCTGACACCGGGGAGGGTGCCGGCAGGAGCCCTGATCTCGGCGGGAAAGCTCGGAAGCGTGGCCAGATCGTTGCCGAACACCGCAGAAGCATCGGTGAATCGGGTCCCGGCCAACTGCATCCCGTCGCCAGAGTCGCCGGCCATTCGGATCACGACCCGGTCGACCTCGGTTGCGTCGGAGTCGGATGAAACATCGAGCGTGGCGGTTTCGTCGCTCACAGCGTGTCACTTTCGTTGCGTGTTGTTGTTTTTGTTGTGGGCGTCTTCGGGGAAGTCCCACCCCGGCCCAGCGAGGTGAAAGTGTACGTCGATTCCGCGGCAATCCCAGGATCACACGTGTGAAAATCGCAGGCTCCGGTTGGAGCCGCTCAGATCTGGGGATCTCGCATCACTCCATGCTCGACGAGCGTGGCAGCGACGTCCAGGAGGCGATGCTCCGACCACTCGGGAGCGATGATCTGAAGTGCTGGAGGAGGGCTTCCTTCTGCCGCCAGCGGTCCGACGATTGCCGGGTTTCCAGCGACATTCACGAGCGCTGTGAAATACGAGAGTGCCTTCCGGTAGAAGACGTCGCCTCCGATCGTGGGGACCGAGTCATCCCCGATCCTCTTCGAGGTCACGCCGGTGGCCGGCGTGATGACCAGATCGTGGGAGGCAAAGAGCTGTTCGAAGTGGTGTTGGATTCCGGCCCTCCAGGCGTGGGCCGCCACGTAGTCGTCGCTCCCGAGACCCATGCCGTAGTCGAGACGTTCGTGAACGTCGGGACCGTACTCACGACCCTCTTCGAACCACGTGCGATGCACCGAAGCCGCTTCGGCACCACTGAGATTCACGAGGTGGCGGCTGAGTGAGATCCCGGCGTCCGTGACGGTCTCCACGGAGGCCCCCAGTGATGCCAGCTGCGAGACCGCTTCGGCGAACGCCGACGCCACCTCCTCCGATGTAGGGGCGTCGTCGATCCACGGGACCGGGACGGCTATTCGCACGCCGTTGAGGTCGGGTCGGGCTCCAGCGGGTGAGGTGGCCGGCCGCTGTGCGGACCAGGGATCGGACGGGTCGTGGCCCGCCATCACCTGATAGGCGAGCGACAGGTCACCGACCGTTGACGCAATGGGCCCGACGCTGTCGAGTGATGGTGCGAGCGGGAACACACCGGTCAGCGGGATGCGACCATGGGTGACCTTCAGCCCATAGACCCCGCAGAGCGCAGCAGGCACGCGCACGGATCCACCCGTGTCGGTGCCGATCGCGATCGGGACTTGACCCGCAGCGACGGCTGCCGCCGAGCCACCTGAAGAACCTCCTGCCGAAGTGTCGGTGTCGAGTGGGTTGTGGACCGGTCCGAACCACGGGTTCTCCGACGAGAACCCGTAGGCGAACTCGTGGAGGTTGGTGCGAGACACGATCACGGCCCCAGCCGCTTCCAGCCGCTCCACCACGGTTGCAGACTGGTTTGGGACCGCAGCATGGAAGGACGATCCGCACGTGGTCGGGCGCCCGACCTGGTCGATGAGGTCTTTCAACGCGAGCGGAACCCCTGCCAGTGGACCGGTGGCGTCTCCGGACTCGTCGAGTTGATCGGCCCGCTCGAGTGCCCGGTCGGTGTCGATGAGCGTGGCCGTGTTGAGCCGTTCCTGCTGCGCCTCGGCCGTGATGAGGCTGCCGTGAACGGTGTCCCTCACGGTTCGCTCGCCTCGCCTGAGCTGTGCGACGATCTGGGAGGCGGTCAGCATCGGCTCATTCGCCCCACGACGGCGTTTGGTCTCTGTCGAAGAAGCCGATCCACAGCTTGCCCGGTGGCACCAACAGGGGCTCATCGCCCGATGTCAGGGTGAATGTGTCCCCGAGAGAACCGCGCTCCCAGGCGCCCAAAACGACTTTGCCGTCGGAGAAGACGTAGGCATTGCCGGCGCCGACGGATTCGACGGCCTTCGCCGGGCCGCCGCCGGGCGGGGGACTCTGGGTGTATGTGAGCATCTCCAGAACCACGATCGTCTCGGCCCACATCTGCTCCGCCTCCCCGTCCGGCAGGATCCAGCTGTGCGTCGCCCCGTTCGTGGTCTTGGTGTACCTCTCGCCGTCCCACGCCCACCGCACGACCAGGCCCGAGGCGAACGGGAGCGTGATCTCTGTTGCGTCGGCAGAGTCGTCTGGCATCTCGCCGAACTGCCACAGCGCCGGCGGGGCCTCATCCGCGTATCCCCTCGAATCGGCGAGCCCGCGAATTGCGATCGTGTTTCCGTAGAGATTGTGGGGTGCGGAACGGGCACTGGACCGGAACGTCTGGGGCCTGCCCACCTCGCCGATGATCGACGTCCCGGTGTTCCTGACCTGCGAGACCACCCAGTCTTGGCCACCCGATGTCACCAACGGCGCGTCGAAGATCCTCGCCAGCTGACCGTCGGTGGGGCGCATCGAGCGGATCGGCCCCACGGTCTCCGCATCGCCGGCGTGAAAGACACCGACGAGTCGCGTGGTGCCTTCTACCATCAATTCGATCACGACGTCTGCGTTCGACAGCCCGCTCTGGGGCCTGGCATTGGGGTGATTGTCGATCTTCACGACGAGTGCCCGGCGGTCGAGCGCCTCGTCGTCCTCGGTGGTCAGACCGTTTATCGGTGACGTCGGACCATCGTCGACGGGCTGGGTGCTGGTCGTCGTCTCGGGGGGCGTGGTGATCGTGGTTTCGGGGACGGTCGTGGCCGGCGCAGCCGTGGTCGTGGTGGTTTGCTCGGAGGCGTCGGCTCCTGAGCATGCCGCAAGCGCAAGGGCGGCCACCAGGAGAAGAGAGATGGAGCGCATCGCCGTCATGGTAGAGCGGATCGCCTGTACCAGATTCGTCGGGGTTTCCCGCTCGGCGCTCAGGCGTCGAGCCCGCCGACCACCGGGAGATCGTCGGGCAATGAGGCGGGATCGTCGACGGCGATCGCGAGTTCGATACCGTCGGCAGTGCTGCGCAGGACATAGAGGGCATCGATGTTGACTCCAGCGTCGCCGAGTTGGCGGGTGACGCGTGCGAGGCTTCCTGGTTCGTCTGCCAGATGAGCCGTCAATACTCGGTGTTCTGTGTTGACGAGTCCCGCCTCTGCCAGGACATGGCGGGTGGTGGATTCGTTGTCGGTGATCAGCCGTACGACGCCGTTGCCGTTTGCTCCCCAAGCGCTCATCGCCTCGATGTTGATGCCGGCATCTCCGAGGACGTCGGTGAGCGCAGAGAGCGCCCCCGGGTGGTTGTCCAGCCGGACCACGAACTCGATCATGGGCCCACCATACGCGGGTTGCACGAGGAACGTCGGCTCGAGCGCCCGTGGCGTTTGCAGTCCTGCGGTCGAGGCGACGCTGGGCCTGCGCGTTGTTCACCCACCATGCGCTCAGGGTCGTGTTGCGAATGCGTGAAATGCCTGGCGTCGGTACCGCACACGCCTCGACCGACCTACATTGCGGCCGGTGAGTTTGTTCGACGGTTACACATCTGAGGGATTCTCCGAGGTCGGAGAGGCCGATGCCATTCGCAACCACTACCGGCCGTTGATCGATCGCCTGGAGCAGTTCGGTCCAGATGAGTTCGCAGACCGTGTCCGGATGTGCGACTCGGCATTTCAACGCCAGGGCATCACCTTTGCGGTCTACGGCGCCGAGGAGGGGACCGAGCGGGTGTGGCCGCTCGACCTCATCCCTCGCATCATCCCCGGTCACGAATGGTCGCATGTCGAAGCGGGTCTCAAACAGCGCGTCCGGGCACTCAACGCCTTCCTCGACGACGTGTATGTCGGTGAACAGGCGTCGCTCGAGCAGGGGATCGTGCCGCGTTGGCTCGCCGAGTCGGCGGACGGATACATGCCCGAGGTGCAAGGCATCGAGGTGCCCGAGGGGTCGCGATGCACGATCTCGGGTATCGATCTGGTACGTGACGACGAGGGCGTGTACCGGGTGCTCGAGGACAACGTGCGCGTCCCGAGTGGGATCTCGTACGTCATCGAGAACCGGGTCGCCATGACGAGAGTCCTGCCCGTAGCGTTCTCGAAGTACCGAGTGAGGCCGGTCGGGCACTACGGGGCGAGCTTGTCGATGACGCTGCGCCACGCTGCGCCCGTCGGGATCTCCGACCCTGTGATCGTCGTCCTCACCCCGGGCTCGTACAACTCGGCCTACTTCGAGCACGCCTTCCTCGCCAGGCAGCTCGGCGCCCAGCTCGTTGAGGGCCGTGACCTCGTGGTTCGAGACCATTCGGTGTACATGCGGACCACACACGGGCTCCGAAACGTCGACGTGATCTATCGCAGGGTCGGCGACGAGTTCATCGACCCCGTCGTCTTCCGATCCGATTCCGTGCTCGGCGTCCCCGGACTGATGTCCGCAGTGCGCGCTGGAACGGTCACACTGGCGAACGCAATCGGGAACGGGGTGGCAGACGACAAGGGCATCTATCCGTTCGTGCCGGAGATGATCCGGTACTTCCTCGACGAGGAGCCCATCCTCCCGAACGTCACCACATATCTGCCATGGGAGCCGGATCAACTCGACGAAGTCCTGTCGCGCCTCGACGAGCTGGTCGTCAAGCCGGTCGCCGAGGCCGGCGGCAAGGGCATCGTGATCGGCCACCAAGCCGACGACGAGACACTGAGACGGACGGCCGATCAACTCAGGGCGGACCCTCGGGGATTCATCGCCCAGGAGGTCGTGCAGCTGAGCACCCACCCGACGTTCGTCGACGACGCTCTGGGACCACGCCACATCGACCTCCGGCCGTTCGTCTTGTCCGGAGGAGGGGAGATCGAGGTGATCCCCGGAGGCCTCACTCGGGTTGCGCTCAGGGAGGGCTCTCTCATTGTCAACTCGTCGGCCGGAGGCGGCTCGAAAGACACCTGGGTGCTGGTGAGCGACACATGATGCTCTCACGACACGCCGAAGACCTGTTCTGGATCGGGCGGTACATGGAGCGCGCCGAGAACACCGCCCGGATGCTCGATGTCACCTATCACTCCGCGCTCGAGGCCGGTTCCGATCGGAGCGCAGACGAGGTCTGGGGCGACCTGTATGCCATCCTCATGCTCGATGAAGACGAAGTGGTCGGGCTCGCCGGTGGCAGCTCGCTGATCTTCGACACGTCGCTGCCGTTCTCCATCCGGTCCGCGTTGATGAAGGCGAGAGAGAACACCAGAGGGACCCGCGAGCTCGTGTCGTCGGAGGTGTGGGAGGCTGTGAACTCGCTACACCTCGAGCTTCAGCGGTCTGCTGCAATCCCGATTCACGACGATCGGCCGTACGACGTTCTCCGGCTCGCCAAGTCCTGGGGGCAGACGTTCTCGGGTGCGGTCTATACGACGATGGCTCGAGATGATGGTTTTCGGTTCATCGTGATCGGCCAGATGCTCGAGCGGGCCGCCACCACCGTTCGCACGCTTCAGGTCTGGAACCAGCGTTTGAGCACGTCACCGGCGGCTTCGGCGCACGCCGAGTGGGTCAAGCTCCTCAAGTCGGTGTCTGGACATGAGGCATATCTGCGCACCCATCGCGCGCAGATATCAGCTGGGCGCGTCGTCGACTTCCTCACCCAGTCCGATGACTTCCCGCGCAGTGTCGTCTTCTGCCTGCGCACTGCGGAGGAGCACCTGATCCCGATGGTGCTCGGGAACACGGGTCTGGCGGCTCGCCGCCTGCTCGGGAGGGTTCGCTCGACCGCGCAGTTCTCCGAGCCGTCTTCGCTGGACCACCACGGACTGGCTGAACTGCTCGGCCACATCGAGAGCGAGATCCTGACGGTCGGCACCGAGATCGATCGGGCGTTCTTCCGCCCGGGTTCGGCGGTCATGCACGCCTACGAGGCGTTCTGATGCATCTCGACATCCGATACGTCACCCACTTCGCCTACCCGACCCCGGTGTGGGAGTCTCAGAACTCGGTGCGCGCCTGCCCGATCGACTCCGACAGCCAGAAACGCCTCGAGTACATCCTGGAGGTAGAACCCGACGCCGACTGCCGATGGTACGTCGATCGCTGGGGGACGCGAGTCGACACCTTCGGGGTGGTCGATCCGCATACCGAGTTGATCGTGACGGTGACGACCTCCGTGGAGACCACCGAGCCGCCGCAACCGCCCTCCGACACGACGATCCTCGATCTCTACGAGGAGAATCGTGATGGCCGGCTCTGGATGTACCTGCATTCGAGCAGGCACACCGAGTGGGCCGACCCGATCGTCGATATCGCCGGCGAGGTCGTTTCCGGCTCCGAGGATCTGGTGACGGCGATCCGCGACATCACCTCCCTGGTGAACGGACGTCTCGAGTACCAACCCGGAGCGACCGAGATCGGTGTCACGCCGACTGCGGTCTGGGGCCAGCAGGCCGGCGTCTGTCAGGACTTCTCACACGTGATGATCTCCATGCTTCGCAGCCAGGGAATCCCGGCTCGCTATGTCTCGGGCTACTTCTATGCGACCGATGTCGCCGGTGGTGGAACCCCTGAGACTTCGGAGATCACGGTCCAGACCCACGCCTGGGTCGAGGTCTGGGTTCCGGGTTTCGGGTGGTGGGCGATCGATCCAACCAACGACCAGGTCGCCGGCGAGCGCCACATCACCGTCGGGCAAGGACGCGACTACGACGACGTGCTCCCCATGCGAGGGGTCTACTACGGCGACACCGATCAAGCGATGGCGACCCATGTGGTCATGTCGCTCTCCGGGCTCGGTGCGAGGACCATCCCCGAGATCGATCCCGCCCAGCAGCGCCAGCTCGATCAGTAGCGATCTGCGGTCTGCGCTTGACGCGTCGACTTTGGCAACCGGATGCTTCGTCGCACTTCACATGTCGGACGGCGCTAGCCGTCCAAGGCCTGGCACAGATCGCGCCAGAGGTCTTCGGGGTCTTCGATCCCGACCGACAGGCGGAGGAGCCCGGCGGGCAGATGCTCCTGGCCCGCCACCGCCGCTCGCCGCTCCATCGTCGATTCGACGCCGCCGAGCGACGTGGTGTGATGGATCAGGCGGACCGTACGACATGCCCGGTCCGCTGCCTCGGCGCCCCCGACGATCTCGAAAGAGATCATCGCTCCGAAGCCGCCGAGCTGAGAGGCAGCCAATTCGTGGCCGGGATGGTCGGCGAGCCCGGGATAGCGGACTCCGTGCGCCCGTGGGTCATCGGCGAGCCGTTCGGCGATCAGCGAGGCGGTCCGCTGGCCACGCTCCATCCGAATCGGCAGGGTTCGCATCCCGCGAGTGGCGAGGAAGGCTTCGAGCGAGCCGGGTGTGGCACCGCCGAGGCTGCGCCGGCGGGCGAGGCGTTCGAAGAGACCATCGTCACCGACGACCGTTGCGCCCATCATCAGGTCGGAGTGCCCTCCGAGGAATTTGGTGACCGAGTGGACGGAGATGTCGGCCCCCGTCTTCAGCGGCTGCTGGCCGAGTGGCGTCGCGAACGTGTTGTCCACCGCAAGCAGGCCAGATCTCGGCGCGGCGGCGATCGTCGCCAGATCGGCGATCTCGAGGAGGGGGTTCGTCGGCGACTCCAACCACGCGAGGTCGGCGGTGGCGAGCGCGTCCAGCCAGGCGTCGGTGTCGGTGACTGCGAGCTCTCCCGCCGTCCACCTGCCTGCCGCCACGCCCGCCTCCACCGCCAGGGCGACACCCTGATAGCAGTCAGAAGGGATGGCCACGTGGCCACCGACGGGAACGAGGTCGAGGACTGCCGAGACGGCGGCCATCCCGGTCGAGAACGCCACCGCCTGGCCGCCTTCCAACCCTCCGAGCACCGCCTCGAAGGACTCCCAAGTCGGAGTTCCAGTGCTGCGGGCGTATGCCGACGGCTCTGTGAAGTTGGAGGCCGTCACGATCGGCGTGTTCAGAGGCTCACCGACGTTCCGTGGTCGGCCGGCCCAGACAGCCCAGGAGTCGGGTGTCAGCTCGGACTGCTCGTCGCCACCGATCGGCTCACTCGCCACAGGAGAACCCTCCGACGATCTCGATGACGGCGTCCTCGTCGTCGAGGCCGGTGAGAAAGCCGATCAGATAACCGTCGCCGCGCGGGTCGACTTCGAAGACCTCGGTCTCGTATGCCGGGTGGATCTCGAAGGTGACGTCATCGCCGTAGGCTTCGGCGATCTGGGCGACCGTCGATCCGAGCCCGACGCTTCGGCTCGTGACGAACTGCAGATCCTCGACACCCTCCTCCACCGAGAACGACGCGAAATGGCGATCGCCCTCCTGAGCCCAGGCGCTCTCTCGGTCGGTGAAGAAGACCTGGAGGGACTCCCACGTCACGAACCGGGCCTCGGAGCCGCCGCAGAGCCCATCGAAGCGTTCCTGCTGGTCCACCCAATCGGTGTCCGACGTCGGCTCGCCGAGTCGCGCGGTGATCTCCGATATCACGGTCTCGGGATCGGCGCCGAAGAACAGCCGATCGATGCCGTCGGGGCGGATGACGAAGGAGTCCCTGATCTCGACGGTTGTCGTCGTGGTCTCCTCCGTCGTTGTGGTCGTCGTGTCTGGCGTCGTGGTCGTCGTCGTGGCTGCTGTGGTCGTTGTGGTCGTGGGCTCTGGGGGAGGTGCAGTCGTGGCGGGTGGGAGAGTAGAAGCCGTCGGTGTGTCACCGGTGACCGGTTCGTCCCCCGAGGTCAACGCGACGACGACAGCGAGCGTCACCGCAGCGGCGAGAACGCCGGCAGCCAGCGCAACGAGGACACCGCGTTGGCCCGCTGTCAGACGTGATGGTCGAGAAGTCATGGTGGATCTGGTCAGTTTCCGCTGCTGAAGGCGATCACAGCCGACGGGGCGGGGCAGTTGCCTGCGGTGTCGCCCGAACAGCACTCGTCTTGACCAAGTGAGAACATCGGGCGGTCGCCATCGACGCACGCCGCATGCCCGTGGATGTACTGCATCGGTTTGCGACACCAGGCGCAATGCATGCGGCGGAGACTACCTACCCCGATCCGATACGCCTGTCGTCAGGCGGACTCCGCCCGCAGCGAATACCGGCGGACCTCCTCGACCAGCAGTGCGCCGATCCTGTCGGGATCGCCTTTGCCCGGGAACCGGAACGCCGGTCCATGGATGTGGATCGCACCGATCGGGGAGCCACGCCGATCGAGCAGGGGAGCGGCCACCGAGTTGATCCCTTCGGCGAACTCTTCGTAGACCCAGCCGTAACCGGCCGCCCTGAACCGCTTCAGACGCTCGATGATCTCCATCGGATCGGTCACGGTGTGCTTGGTGAAAGCCTCCAGCGGACGCACGAGATAATGCTGAAGGAGCTCGAGGGGCCACCTCGACATGATCACGAGGCCGCTCGGCCCGACGTGCATGGGAAGCGACAGCCCGGAGTAGTCACGCACCTGGACCGGCTCGGGACTCTCGACCTGTGTCACGTACTGGACCGAGTAGCTGTCGGGAACTGCCAGTCCGGCCGCCTCCCCCGACTTCATGGCGAGCTGTTCGAGATGGGGCTGGACGGATCGACCGAGTGTCTTCGGAGCTCCGCTGGTACCGAGGATCTCGATCAGCCCAGACCCGAGGCGATAGTTCGTGCCTTCCAGCAGTCGGTCGACCGCACCGATTCTCTCGAGGGTCGAGAGCAAGCGGGACACCGTGGACTTGGGCAGGTCGGTCTGAGCGCTGATGTCGCTCACCCCGGCGGGCCCTGCGCTCAGCACCTCGAGGACCGAGAAGGCCCTCACGACGGATTGGACGGTTGCCATTGGTGCTCCTCAGAGTGTACGAGCAGATGTTCCACGATGTGAAACGGCATCCCGCATGATGGACCTCATGCCAGGGACGCCTGTCTCTGGTCGTGCCAATCGAATGTCGACTCCACCTGGTTGAAGGTGTAGATGTGGAGCCCGCTCACTCCCAGCTCGGGATCTTCGGCCAGCTCGGCCAGCGACTCGACCAGGTCATCAGGCGCGTATGGTCTGAGGAGCTTGGTTGCCAGCGATCGGTTCTTCGACAGGAATCTGAGCGAGGTCCCGACGCCGATCCTGGCGGAGATGCCAATGAGCTTCGTCAACTCCGTCACGCCTGGGATGCCGATCAAGACGGGGAGCTCGATGCCCAGCGATCGGATTCGCAAGATCCACGACCTGATCGCCTCGACGTCGAAGCACATCTGCGTCGTCACCGACGATGCGAAGGGTTGTTTGTCGATCAGCGCCCGGATGAGGAGGTCGTCGGGAATGATCGGATGGCCCTCGGGATACCCGGTCACGCCGACCTGTGTGAACGGATGATCCAGCGTGTCGAGGTGGCGAATCAACGACATCGCGTCGAAGAAGTCGCCCGGATCGTCGGCGTCTCCGCCCACCACGAATATCTCCGAGACCCCCATCTCGTCGAGTCGGGCCACGATCTCGGACAGTTCGGACTTCGACTTGGTCAGCCGGGCCGAGATGTGTGGGACGACATCGAGGCCCATCTGGACGAACCCCTCGGCGAGCGCGACGGTGGCTTCCATCCCTTTGGCGGGCGAAGCCGTAACGCTCACTTTGGTTCCCGCCGGGAGGATCTGAGCCTTCTCGATGGTGGTCTTCATCGGGATCAACTCGAACACCGAGTTGTCGAGCAATCGCTTCAGGCCGGTCATCGCATCATCTCAGACGTTCGAATCGGGGAACGTGGCCTTCCGGCGTTCGATCCACTCGGTGAGTTCTTGGTCGACTCCGGCCGGAAGCGCTGGTTGCTCGTAGCCGGCCAGGAGTTCCTTCCATGCCTCCGAGGCGCGCGTCTCGGCGTCCTTCGATCCCTCGGCCTCCCACTGCTCGAAGCTGTTCGCATCCGCCAGACCGCTCTTCCAGAATGCGGTCTGGAAGTTGGCCAGGGTGTGCGCTGAGCCGAGGTGATGCTGGCCCGGTTCGGTCTGGTGGAAGGCGGTCATCCCCTGGGCGTTCTCCGACAGGTCGAATCCTCGCTCTACCTTCGCGTGGGCACCGAGTTGATCGGCGTCGAGCATGAACTTCTCGTATCCCATGGTCAGTCCTCCTTCGAGCCAGCCGGCAGCATGGAGGACGAAGTTCGTTCCGGCCGCCAGCGTCGGCCCCATGACCGCAGCCGACTCGTAGGCGGCCTGGGCGTCGGGCGTCTTCGACGCGGTCAGTTGGCCGCCCGTGCGCATCGGCACACCGAGCCTTCTCGCCAGCTCACCGACCGCGCTCATGATCAAGGCAGGCTCGGGCGTCCCGAAGGTCGGCGCCCCCGACTGCATGTCCATCGTCGACACGAAGGCCCCCAGCACCACTGGTGCGCCCGGTCGTACCAGTTGGGCTGCCGCCATCCCGACCATCGACTCCGCCAGGATTTGCGCAGTGACAGCGGCCGCCGAGACCGGGCTCATGGCGCCGGCGAGAATGAAGGGCGTGAAGATGCACGCCTGGTTGTTTGCGGCATAGACCTCCGCCGCTTCCAGCATCGTCGCGTCCCAAGTGAGTGGTGAACTGGCATTGATGAGGCTCATCACCACGGTCTCGGCCGGCACCCGGTCCTCCCCGAACACGATCCTGGCCATGTCGACGGTGTCCTGGGCGCGTTCGCCGGCGGTCACCGAGCCCATGAATGGTTTGTCCGAGAATCGCAAGTGGGCAGCGACCATGTCGAAGTGTCGCTTGTTGACCGGCAGATCGACTGGCTCGCAGATCGTGCCACCGGAGTGATGGAGGTTCGGCTGCAGGTAGGCAAGCTTGACGAAGTTCTCAAAATCTGTGATCGAGCCATAGCGCCGACCACCTTCCAGATCGCGCACGAATGGCGAGCCGTACGCCGGAGCGAACACGGTTGCCGACCCACCGATCTGGACGCTTCGCGCCGGGTTGCGGGCATGCTGAGTGAAGGTCGCAGGCGCCGTGGCGACGAGTGATCGGACCAGGCCAGGCTCGAAGCGGACCCGGGTTCCCGCGACCGACGCTCCGGCATCTCGGAAGCGCTCGACGGTCGCTTCGTGATGGATCTCGATCCCGACCTCGGCCAGAATGCGGTCGGCGTTGTACTCGATGATCTCCAGTCCCTCGGTCGAGATCATCACTCGGGGAGGGATCTCCCGGGTCAGGAAAGGCTCGGCTTCCAGAACCGCCCCCGCCCGGGCCGCCCTCCGGCCGTCTCTGCCTCCGCTACGTCTCGCCATGGTCGCTCCTCATGTGGCGGCTCTTCTCCGCCGCTGTCCGCTCGCAGCGGCGGTTCTCGGGGGAAGACTCATCACCTTCGTCAGATGGGGATACTCGGCGGTCCGATGCGGGATGGCCATCGCGTCGACGAAGTGCTCCTGAAAGCGGGGCTCGGTGGCGGTCTCGATCTTCTCGACTCCGATGGCGATCTCTTCGATCTCTCGCCGGGCTTCGCTGCTCAACAGTGCGATCATCGCACCGGTGCCGGCGGCGTTCCCGGCCGCCGAGATCCGGTCGACGTCGCAGTCGGGGATCATGCCGAGGGCAACGGCATGGGCCGGATCGATGTGGGCTCCGAACGCCCCGGCCAACCGGATCTGATCGACCTGATCGACCCCGAAGTGGTCCATCAGCAGCCGGATACCGGCGTAGAGGGCGGCCTTTGCGAGTTGGATGGCGCGTACGTCGTTCTGGGTGATCCTGATGTCGACGTCGTCGTCTTGGAAGAGGATGAACGAATGGGTGCGTCCGTCGGCCACGATCCGATCGGAACGCCCCGAATCCACGATCACCCCGTTCGTCGACACGACCCCGGCGAGCATCAGTTGCGCGACCGCTTCGATGATCCCCGACCCGCAGATGCCAGTCACGCCGACCTTCCCGATCCGCTCCTCGAACTCGGGCTCGTCCGACCACGGCTCGCAACCGATCACGCTGAATCTGACGTCGAGGCCGTCCGGATCGATGCGGACACGTTCGATCGCTCCAGGGGCCGCCCGCTGTCCGGCCGAGATCTGAGCCCCTTCGAATGCCGGCCCGGTCGGTGACGATGCCGCAACGAGCCGCTTCCGGTTGCCGAGCACGATCTCGGCATTGGTGCCGACATCTACGAGCAACTGGACATCTTCGGATCGATACGGTGTCTCCGACAGGATGGCGGCGGTGGTGTCGGCGCCCACGTGCCCTGCGATCAGGGGGAGCGTGTACAGCCGGGCCGCAGGATGGACGTTCAAGCCGACCTCGGCTGCGCCGACCTCGATGCTGGATGCTGTGGCGAGTGCGAAGGGGGCGGAGCCGAGCGGCGTCGGATCGATCCCCAGGAACAGATGGTGCATGATCGGATTCCCGACGGCCACCACCTCGACGATTTCGTGGCGATCGACTTCTGCCTCGGCGGCAAGCACGCCGACCAGCTCGTTCGCGGCCGATCTGACGGCGTCGGTCAGCCGGGCGGCACCGTCCTCGGGGTTCATCATGACGTAGGAGACACGGCTCATGAGGTCCTCGCCGAACCGGATCTGAGGGTTCATCCGGCCCGCCGACGCCAGAACGTCGCCGGTCATCAGATTGCAGAGGTGGGCGGCGACCGTGGTCGACCCGATGTCGAAGGCGACGCCGTAGACGGCGTCTCGGAAGCCCGGCCACACCGCCACGATGGAAACTCCATCTCGGACCGCCAAGGTCACCGCATGGCCGCTCGCTCGCAGCGCCGGCTGGAGATCCCGCAGCACCGATGGCGCCAGATGGAGGTCCTTCGAACCCCACTGGGCGGCCAACGCAGCCGCGAGGCGCTCGGCGTCACCGGGCACACCGTCCAGTGTCGCCGGCTCGACCTCGACGTACAAGAGGCGGACGACAGGATCGATGGGGAGGTTGTCGACCTCTGGCCGTTTGCGGATGACCTGTCTGTGAACCTGGGAGTCGGCGGGTATCTCGATGACCACGTCGTCGTGTGCTCGTGCGGCACACGCCAGCCTGCGGCCCTCTACCAGAGGTTTGCGGCCTCGATATGCGGTCTCCGTCTCGGCCACCGCCGAGAGGCGACTCGGGCGTTCGTCGATGCCGGGGACGCTCCCGATCTCGATCTGGCATCTCCCGCAGATCCCCCGGCCCGCGCAAATCGAGTCAAGGTCCACGCCGACCTGCCTGGCGGCATCGAGGATCACCGTCCCATGCGGGACCGTGGCGCGCCTGCCCGACGGCGTGAATACGACCTCGACGTCGGTCACGTCACCGGCCCGTTCGGCGGCGGTTTTCACGGCGTCGGCCTTCGCCCTGGGCCGCCGGCTGCCGGTTCGCCTTGATCCAGTTGGCGCAATCCTGATCGTGTCCCGCCAGGACGTCGGCGGCCATGATCGACCTGGTGATCTCGGGCTCGAGAGGGTTCGTGATCGCCGACGTCATCCCTGCGCCGATCGCCATCGCGAGGAAGGCGCCATTGATGGCCGACCGATTGGGCAGCCCGAAGCTGACATTCGATGCTCCACACGTCGTATTGACCTGCAGTTCGGTCCGAAGGCGCCGGACGAGATGGAAGACCTGTTGTCCGGCAGTCCCCATCGCGCCGATCGGCATGACGAGCGGATCGACGACGATGTCCGAGTTGGGGATGCCGTGATCGGCTGCGCGGTTCACGATTTTCCTGGCCACCTCGAATCTCACGTCGGGGTCGGTGGAGATTCCGGTTTCGTCATTGGTGATCGCCACCACCGCTGCGCCGTGCTTGGCCACCAATGGAAGCACGCGTTCCATCTGCTCGTCCTCACCCGTCACGGAATTGACGAGCGCCTTGCCCTGATAGACCGACAGGCCGGCTTCGAGGGCTTCGACTATCGAAGAGTCGATCGAGAGTGGAACATCGACCAGGCGCTGTACGAGCTCGACGGTCTTGGCGAGGATCGCCGGCTCGTCGGCGAGAGGGATTCCGGCGTTCACATCCAGCATGTGCGCACCCGCCGCCACCTGGGCGACGGCGTCGGTCTCCACCCGGGAGAAATCGCCCTTTTTCATCTCCTCGGCCAGCAGCTTGCGTCCGGTCGGGTTTATCCGTTCGCCGATGATCACGAATGGTCGATCGAAGCCGATCACGGTCTCGTGCGTCGTGCTGGCGAGCACGGTGTCTGTCATGGAGTCTCTCCGTTGCTGTGGCCGTTGTTTGCGACCAGTCGGTTGACTATTTCGGGGGGATGGGCGGCGACGAGTCGCTCGACCTCGGCCGTCACCTCGGAATCGAGGTCGTCGCCGCACGGTCGGGAGTCGCGCCGCCACTCCTCGAGGTAGGTGTCGGCGCCGAAGAGCCCAGCGTTCATCGCTGCGCGGTCGATGGCGACCTGGAAGCGACCGGGGAGCTCCCGGCGCGCCTTGATTCGGCCCGAGCGCGCGACCACCTGGGCAGGGATGTCCCGCCAGGAGATGATGGTGAGCTCAGCCGACATGAGGATCTCCGGCGATGGCCGACTCCTCGATGGCTCGGCGGAGCGGGTCGAGCCCGGTCTCGATGTGCTCGAACTCCAACCCGAGCCGCTCGGCGGCTTCCAGGGCGCGCCGGACCAGGTCCGGGGTCGGCTGCTGCGACAGGTAGACCAGCCTGCGATAGTGCCGGAAATAATCATCGAGCAGATGCGGCCAACGGTCGAGTCCGAGTCCACGCCAGACGAAGAGATCGAAGTGGCGAGCGAGATAGTCGGTCAGGTAGAAGGTGTGCGGGTCGTTGACGTCGTGGAACGTCGCACTGCCGGCGAAGAACTCGTAGCAGTGCGCGCCGGGAATCCTGGTCACGTGATCCCATCGCTCGAGGAGCGTGTCGAGTCGACCACCGGTTCCGCAGTCGGCGTAGCCGAGGATCACGGCATCGAACTCCTCTGCGTGCTCGCGGAGTCGGCTCTCGATTGCGTCTGGGATCTGCTCGGGTCGGTTGTGGAGGATGCCGGGGAGGTGATCCAGTTTGACGTCGAGTGCATCGATCTGGCCGAGGATCTTCGTGAGTTCTCCTGCGATGGCGCCGCAGCCCAGTACCCATACTCGTCGGGTCGCAGCGGTGCCAGTCGTCACGCTCAATCCTCTCCGCCAACGAGGCGACGGGTGAGTACCAGGGCTTCCGCCGTCTCAGCGGCCACGGCGGCATCCCGGCAGTAGGCGTCGGCCCCGACCGCAGCACCAAACTCTTCGTTGAGTGGCGCGCCGCCCACCAGCACGATGTAGTCGTTGCGCATCCCGCGTTCGGTCATCGTGTCGATGACCACCTTCATGTACGGCATCGTGGTCGTGAGGAGAGCCGACATGCCGAGGATGTCGGGTCGGTGTTCGTCGAGGGCGGCGAGGTAGGTGTCGACGTCGACGTTGATGCCGAGATCGATGACTTCGAACCCTGCCCCCTCGAGCATCATGCCGACGAGGTTCTTGCCGATGTCGTGAATGTCGCCTTTGACCGTGCCGATGACGACCTTGCCGACCTGCTCTGCGCCGGTCTCGGCGAGCAGGGGGCGGAGGATCGCCATTCCCGCCTTCATCGCATTCGCCGCCAACAGGACCTCGGGCACGAAGAGGATGCCGTCACGGAAGTCCTCGCCGACCACGCGCATGCCTTGGACCAGGGCGTCGTTGAGCACTCGTTCCGGTCCCCAATCCCGGCCCAACAAGATCTGGGTCCCCTCGGCGATCTCGTCGGCCATGCCGTCATAGAGATCGTCGTGCATCTGCTCGACCAACTCGGCATCGTCGAGGCTGCTGAGATCCAGATCGTCGTCGCTCATGGGCGGCTCCTGAGAGGTCGCTCCAACAGCTGGTCGGGCCGACCAGGCCGTGGCTTGTTCCGCATGGTGGAATCATGCGCAGTTGTCGGCACACTATCGGTTGCGATGCTTGCTGTCCACAGAAAACGGGGAGAATTCGCAGTGATGCGTTGATCTCCGGACGTACGAGAATTTCTCGGTTTCCGGTAGACGACGCTCCGGCGGAGCGGTATCGTCGGATCCACCATCAGGACTCGTTCCATATGGTGGATCGTCTCGTCGTGGGACGGTCGAGCACAGTCGTGGCTCGAGCCGCGAACCATCCCCAGGCCCAGGAGTCACAACGGTGAGCGATCTTCCCTCCAACGCCAAAGTCGTCGTCATCGGAGCCGGCATCGTCGGCAACGCCGTGGTCGGCCACCTCGCAGATCTCGGCTGGACCGAGATCGTCCAGATCGACAAGGGGCCGCTTCCCAATCCCGGCGGTTCGACGGGACACGCCTCGAATTTCATCTTCCCAGTCGATCATGGCAAGGAGATGGCTGCGCTCACCCTCGACAGCCAACAGCAGTACGAGGAGATGGGAGTCAGCACGACGTGCGGCGGGATCGAGGTCGCCCGAACGCCCGAGCGCATGGAAGAACTCCGTCGCCGCCTGAGCTCTGCAACAGCTTTCGGGATCGAGGCGGAGATGCTCACGCCAGAGCAGGTCAAGGAGAAGGTCCCGTTCGTCGACGAGTCGGTGATACTCGGCGGCTTCTACACCCCCAGCGTGTCCGTGGTCGACTCGCTGCGAGCCGGCACGATCTTCCGGGAGCGGGCGCAGGCGAAAGAAGCCCTCACCGTGTTCCCCAATACCGAGGTCACCGACATCGAGGTCGAAGACGGCGCCGTGAAAGCGGTGGTGACGGATCGGGGCCGGATCGAGACCGAGTACGTCGTTGTCGCGTGCGGCTGCTGGAGCCCTCGGATCGCCGCCATGGCCGGCGCAACCATCCCGCTCACGCCGGCAGTGCACCAGATGATCGACGTCGGGCCGATCGATGTCCTGGTCGAGACCAACAACGAGATCGCCTATCCGATCATCCGCGACATGGACACGTTCATGTACGAGCGTCAATCCGCCGGGTCGATGGAGGTCGGCTCGTATGCCCACCGGCCGATCTTCCTCCACCCCGACGACATTCCTTCGATCGAGGAATCGAAGCTGTCGCCGACCGAGCTCCCGTTCACTGCAGACGATTTCGATCCGCAGCTGGAAGACGCGCTGGAGCTGATGCCCGACATCCTGGCCGAGGCCGAGATCAAGTACGCCATCAACGGGCTGCTGTCGCTGACCCCCGATGCCATGCCTCTGATCGGTGAGTCCATCGAGGTCCGCAATCTCTGGTCGGCTGCCGCCATCTGGATCAAGGAAGGGCCAGGTGCCGGCCGGCTGGTTGCCGAATGGATGACCTACGGGGCCCCGTCGATCGACCCTCACCACTCCGATATCTCGCGCCTCTACGACGTGAACCGCACCGAAGAGCACGTCATTGCGAGATGTGCGGAGCACTTCAACAAGACCTACGGCATCGTCCACCCGAGGGAGCAGTGGGAATCCCGGCGTGACCTGGTGGTGTCGCCGCTCCGCGAGCGCACCGACGCCCTGGGCGCGGTCTACTTCCAAGCCGGAGTCACCGAGCGGCCACAGTGGTACGAAACCAACAAGGCCCTGCTCGACGAGTACCAGGCCGACGATCGACCGCATGAGTGGGATGCGCGCTGGTGGTCACCAATCAGCACCGCCGAGCATCTCGCTCTTCGTGACCGGGTTGGGATCGTCGATCTGAGTGCCTTCGTCACCTTCGACGTCACGGGCCCCGGGGCGCTCGATTACGTGCAGCACATGGTCGTCAACCAGGTCGACAAGCCGATCGGGTCAGCCGTGTACACGCCTCTGCTCAACGGGCACGGAGGGTTCCGTTCGGACCTGACGGTCAAGCGACTCGGTACCGACCACTTCCGTATCGTCACCGGCGCGTTCGACGGCCCGCGGGACGAGTACTGGTTCCGCAAGCATCTGCCCGACGACGGATCGGTCACCTTCACCGACACCTCGAAGTCCATGGTCACCATCGGAGTATGGGGTCCGCACGCTCGTGAGGTGCTGTCCTCGATCACCGAAGATGATCTGTCGAACGAAGTCTTCCGATACGGCACGACCGCAGAAGTCGACTTCGGCGGCATCAGCACCCGGATGCTCCGCATCTCCTACGTCGGCGAGCTCGGCTGGGAGGTCTACGTCCCGGTCGATGACGCCGTTGCGTTGTGGGACATGATCTGGGAAGCAGGGCAGTCGCACGGCATCGTGCCCGTCGGTGGAGGTGTCTACGGCACGACCGGTCGGCTCGAGAAGGGCTACCGGCTGATGGGGGCGGAGCTCGAGTCTGAGTACTCCCCGGTGGAAGCCGGGCTCGCCCGGCCGCGGGTCAAGTCCGCTGACTTCATCGGCAAGGAGGCCTATCTCGAGGCTCGCGAGGCGGGGCCGATCGCCACGCTTTGCACGTTCACCGTCGACGACCACATGTCCGTGGCGGGAATTCCCCGCTACATGACCGGAGGTGAGCCGATCGTCGACACCGACGGCAATCGCATCGTCGATTCGCGCGGGCGCATCTCGATCGTGACCACAGCAGGGATGGGGCCCTCCGTCGGCAGATATCTGCTTCTGGGATACCTCCCGACTGAGCTCGCAGTCGAAGGAGCTTCATTCGGCGTCAAGTACATGAACGAGATCTATCCGATCACGGTTGCCGTCGCCGGCTCGACACCGCTGTTCGACCCAGACGATTCCCGGATGAAGGGCTGACCGATGCGGGTGCTGGTCTGCGTCAAGCGGGTGCCCGCCCCTGGCGCGAGGATCGCATTGACGCCGGACCGCCAGGAGATCGACACGAAGAACCTCGGCTTCGCCACTTCCCCGCACGAGGAGTGCGCGGTGGAGGAGGCCGTGCAGCTGGTCTCAGATCACGGCGGCTCGTCGACGGTTCTCACCATGGGAGCCCGGGAGTCCGAGGAGCAGTTGCGATATGCGGTTTCCGTTGGCATCGACGCCGCTGTGCTCATACCGACCGATGGGTCCGATCTCGATCCTCAGGCAACGGCGCGGGGACTCGTCGCGGGGATCACGGTGCTCGAGGAACGGGACGGCCGCTTCGATGTGATCTTGTTCGGCAACGAGTCGGCGGACTCGGGTGGCTACCAGGTGGGCGTGCGCGTGGCCAGATCGCTGGGCCGTCCGATCGTCAGCGGGATCAAAGACATCGAGCTCGCCGACGATGAGCTCATCGCCAAGCGCGAAATCCCCAGTGGCTTCGAGGTATACCGGCTCGAACTGCCGGCGGTGCTCGCAGTTCGCGAGGGGCTCAACCTCCCGCGCTACCCGACGCTGCCGGGCCGGCTCAAGTCCCGCAAGGCCGAGGTTGCTTCCGTCGACGTGGTACCCGAGGTGGGCGGTCAGCACAAGGTGAGCTTCGAGTCGCCACCCGAGCAGGAGAGTCAGACCGTGAAGCTCGGTGAAGGTGTCGACGCCGTGCCGGCGATCGTCGAAGTACTCGAGACCCTGGGGATCAAATGACGAGTGCGCTGGTGCTTCTCGACCACGACCGCGGCGCCCTGTCGGACACTGCGCTGCAGGCGGTCGCGTTCGCCGGCTCCCTCGGGTTCGACCTCGAGCCGGTGCTGATAGGCGATGGGGCTGAATCGCTCGTTCCCGAGCTCGGCGGCCTCGGAGTCTCGAAGGTGCATGTGATTGGCCATGAGCTGCTGACCGACTTCGCCCCGGAGGCCTGGGGAGACTCCCTCGCCCAGCTCGTCGTGGTGTCGGGCGCAAAGGTGGCCATCACCACCGGCACCGACCGGGGCAACGAAGTCATGGCACATCTCGGTGCGATCCTGGATCAGCCGATGGTGGCGAACGTCACGAAGGCGGATCCGGGCGCGCCCTGGAAGCTGAGCCGGATCCGCTGGGGTGGGAGCCTCTTCGAGCATGTCGAGCTCGAGGCGCCCTTCCAGCTCCTGACGGTCGCGCCCCACAGTTGGGAGGCCCTCGAACCTGACTCGTCGCCGGCCCCCGCCGTCGAGCATTTCGAGCCCACGCTCGACGAGACGGCCGCCAGAACCCGTGTGGTGGATCGGGTGACGCTCAATGCCGGCATCACCCTGGCCACGGCTCCCGTCGTCGTGAGCGGCGGCAGGGGAGTGGGATCGGCAGAGGGATTCGCTCCGCTCGAGGAGCTGGCTTCGATGCTCGGCGGTGTCGTTGGCTGCTCGCGGGTGGTGACCAACAACGGGTGGCGACCGCACACCGACCAGGTCGGCCAAACGGGGACACGGATCGCGCCCGAGCTCTACATCGCCTGCGGGATCTCTGGGGCGATCCAGCACTGGGTCGGGGCGATGGCGTCGAAGAAGATCCTGGCGATCAACACCGATCCAGAGGCCAACATGATGTCGAAGGCGGATTACGCCGTTGTCGGCGACCTCCACGAGGTCGTCCCTGCTCTCATCAAAGCACTGAAGTGACTGCGATCTCGTGTCGGTTGACACCGATATCCCTCTCCTGGCGACCCAAGAACGGGATCACACCGTGTAGGCCAGTTCGTCTCGAAAGCGCTGGGTGATGGCGTCGCCGGCGGTGGACGAGAAGATCTCGCCCTCGAACCGGCGGAGCTCCATTGCCACGGCGGTGACGTCGTAGTCGTTGAGGAGGATGAACAGGGCTGCACTGTCGCGATCCAAGCGCTCGCCCATCTCCTTCATGTGATCGTCGTCGATCCCGACGTCGCGGAGCTTTGCGAACAACCCACCGGCCGCAGCACCCAGAGCGCCTCCGGCGAGGACGCCCAGGGGCCCACCGATGATGCCGACGAGCGCACCGACCCAGCCGCCCGAGGCAGCGCCCTGGCCGGGCATGACATCTCGAGTCTGACGCAGCCGGATCTTGCCGTCACTGTCCTTTGCGACGACAGCAGCGTCCTCGATGTCGATCCAGTCGTGCTTCGCCAGTCGGGCAAACGCCAGGAGCAGCTCCTGGGCCAGCAGAGGTTCGTCGACCTTGACAGCGATGAGTGTGGCTTGGGTGCTCATGAGACCACCTTATTCGTGGACGACAGGCCCGAAACGTCCGGGTCGCCGCGATCGCGGAGAAGACGGTGGGCGGCGAGCGTTGCACGGGACGAGATAGGGCTGAAGTGGCCCTTCTTTCCGATGATCTTGACGTCTCGAATCCTCAGCAGTCGGTAGCCGGCGAAGAACGCCAGCCCACCGTGGACGAGCGCAAGGGCCGTCCAGAAGCCCGGTGGGCCGAGCAGGCTCAACGTACTCGTCGCCACGATGGGCCCGCTGATGGCGCCTAGGCCGTTCACCATGATCATCGCGGCACTCGCCGCAACCAGCTTGTCCTCGGGCACGACGTCGTGCACGTGGCTGATGGACAGGGAATACATCGGATAGGTCATCCCTCCGAACACGAGCGCAATCAGCAGGAAGGGTGTCCCGAGTGGGTCGGTCTCGATGGCGACGACGGCCGCGATCGCGGCAAGCGTGGTGACGCCCCCGATCACCCGCCTCCTCGAGATGCGATCGGACAGCGCTCCCACCGGCCACTGGAAGATCAGTTGGCCGATCAGCGTGATGCCGATGAACAGGCCCACTCTCGTTGCACTCATCCCGGCCTCGAGCCCGTAGACAGGCCCGCCGGAGAGCAACGCCCCGTTCGACATGCCGGTGACGGCGGCGGCGGTCATTCCCAGTGGCGCCGCCCGGAACAGCTCTCTGATGGGTACGCCGGTCGGCTCTTCGAATGCCGGCGCCCGCGTCGGCGTGAGGGAGATGGGAACGACGGCCAGCGAGACGAGCACCGAGGCGAGGATGAACAGCTTGAAGCCGCCTGGATCGTCGAAGCGCAGCAGTCCCTGGCTGCCGGCCATCGCCAGCGAGAAGGTGAGCATGTATATCGAGAGAAGCTTCCCCCGGTTCGTGTTCGTCGAGGCGCCGTTCAGCCAGCTCTCGGCCACGATGTACAAGCCGGCGAGACAGAATCCGGTGACGATCCGGAACAGACCCCAGGCGAACGGATTGATGACGATCAGATGGGCCAAGGTCGCAGTCGAAGCGAGTGAGGCGAGCCCGGCGTAGACGCGAACATGGCCTACCTGCCACATCAACCTGGGTGCCAGGGTGGATCCGAGCAGGAAGCCCACGAAGTATCCGGACATCACCAAGCCCGTCACCGCCGGAGCGAATCCTTCCAGCGTGGCACGAACACCGATGAGCGTCCCCTGCAGCCCATTGCCCAGCATGATGAGCGCCATCGCAAGGAACAACGGCCATGCGTGGAAAACGGCCTGGGTCGTCGACCCCTCACGAACCTGGGCGATGCGCATGGCGCGCGGAACCCTAACAGTCTCGAATACCTGGAAAAGCCGGACCGATTGCGGTAACGTGTCGCCAGCGCCAATTTGAACATCAGCTTGCGGGCGCTCTACAAATGCAGCTAAAGCGATGACGTGAGAACCGTCCCGCAGATGCTGCCGGACGGTTTCGTTCCGTCTGGTGGGAAATACGCAAGCGCTACCCGATGGAGGTTGCGCAATGAGCACGAGGACCGAGGCAGACTGTACGAGTTTCGAACGGCTGCTCTCAGAGAAGGGGACGCTGGTCGCCGATGGCGCGATGGGAACCACGCTCTTCGAGATGGGGCTGGAGAGCGGTGGGTGCCCGGAATTGCTCAACGTGGAACGGCCCGAACTGGTTCGACGTGTTCATCAGGCATTCGTCGATGCCGGCGCAGACATCATCCTCACCAACACCTTTGGCGGCAATCGGCGCCGGCTCGCCCTCCACGGTCTCGAAGGCCAGGTTGCCGAGTTGAATGCCGCCGCTGTGAGCGTGGCTTCATCGGTGCGTGACTCGATGGATCGTCCGGTCATCGTCGCCGGCAGCGTCGGACCGACCGGAGACCTCTTCGAGCCACTTGGCCCGCTCACCTTCGAAGCCGGCGTCGACGTGTTCAGAGAACAAGCGACCGCGCTCGTCGGAGCCGGAGCTGATGTCCTTTGGATCGAGACCTTGTCGTCCTGGGAGGAGCTGGCCGCTGCGGTCGAGGGCTGTGCCGGGCTCGGCGTGCCGGTGACGGCGACCCTCAGCTTCGACACGAACGGCAAGACGATGATGGGCCTCTCGCCTCGCGAGTTCGGAAAGTGGTGGGCCTCGCTGGCGGATCCGCCGGTCGCGATCGGTGCGAACTGTGGAATCGGTCCAGGCGACGCCGTGGCGGCTGCATTCGACATCACAGCAGTTGCGCCCGAAGTACCGGTGATCACGAAGGCCAACTGCGGCGTACCGCTCTACAAGTCCGAGGCGCCCGAATACCCAGTCGGGCCGGAGGGCATGGCCGACTACGTCGAGTTGGCCGTCCGGTCCGGCGCGCGCGTCGTCGGTTCATGTTGCGGTTCGACCCCTGCCCACGTGGCAGCGATCCGCAAAGCGGTCGATGCTGGTGTCACTGGTGCCAGGCCGGAACGGATGGAAATCGAGCAGCGGTTGGAAGCGGCCCCGGACGTTGCGCCCAGGGCGCGCCGGAGACGCAACCGGCGGGGGTGAGCCTTCAGGTCCGGGCTGTCGAGTGATGGTGCTTCGTTCCGGTGCGCTGGATCATCGAGACGATTGCGAACCCGATCAAGACCAGCGCCAGCACGGTGAGTGCAGTGTCATCGGGCCCGAGGAGGTTTCTGTCGTCGTCCTGCCAGGGCCAGAGAGCGCGGAGCGATCCGAGCATGAGCCCCACCAGGGCAGCCATCGTCCGATCATGGCTGGTCGAGAGCAGTCTGCGAAGAAGCGTGGCGAACGAGCCCAGGCCGGCGATCGCCCCGATTGCGAAGACGCCGATGTACGCCAAGTCGAGATCCCTGACCGCTTCGAGCGTCGGCTCGTAGAGGCCCAGCACCAGCAGCAGGAACGAACCGCTCACGCCAGGCAGGATCATCGCACAGATCGCAACTGCGGCGCCGGCGAACGCCATCCATAGAGCCGGATTCTGGACCGTCCCACTCGGGAGACCCGAGAGAAAGAACGCAGGGACTGCGAAGGCGAACGCTGTGGAAACAGCCCGGTAACCCG
>JAHEIN010000276.1 GCA_024639335.1 bacterium
CGCTTGGCGTCGGCGATGAACTTGTCGTCCTCGTCGATGACGAGCAGGTTTTCCTCGGTCAGTGACACGAAATCTCAGTTCCTAGTTGCCGAAGATGTCCTCGACGAGGTCACCCTCGAAGAGGTTCTCAATGGTAACGCCTCGGGTCAGCACTTCTTCGAACTCGTCGGTGGGGTTCAGCGTGTAGTACAGCTGCCCGGCAGCCTGGGCGAACACCAGCCGCTCGGCGGTCTCATGATCGACCTCGAGGGTGAATACCGTGCTGTTGGCAACGGCGCCTTCCTCTCCCTCGACCTGGACCTGCGCATTGGTATCGGCGCCATCGTCGACCTCGACCGTCAGATCGGCTTCCGGGTCCGGTCGGACGTCACTGCCGACGGCCAGCACTCTGAGTCCCTGGAGCACGTAGCGGGTGTACGAGACGGTCTGGATCTCTTCCTCATCGGCGGCTTCTTCGGTGCCCTCCTCTACCGGGATACCGAAGTCGGATTCCTGGCCGAGCGCGGTGAGGTTGAACTCGATGTCGAGCGAGATGATGGCGTTGATCAGGTCGCCGGCCTCGACGAACCCGTTCACACCCTGGATGCCCCCAGGGGAGATCGTGATCGCCTGGAATCCCGGCTCGATCAGCTCGGCGAGCGGCGTGATCTCAACGGACAGCTCGACCCATTGGTTGCGGGTCAGGATCCCGTTGGCCGAGATCGGACCTGCCGACACCCGACCCCCGAGCACGTCATTCAACTCGTTGGGAGTCGTGATGGCATCTGCAGGCAGATCTTCCTGCTGCTCGGTGCCCTCCTCATAGAGAGCGCCTGCTCCCTGGAGGATGAACGACCCTTCGGTGCCCTCGGCGATGGGCTGCACCGCCCGGAACACCGGAACCTGGACCTGGCCAGCCTCGATCTCGGACTGGATGCCTGAGAGATACTGGAAGATGGCGAAAGCTGCGATCCCGGCCAACGCCAGCGCGATCACCAGCACGATTGCTCTTCTACCCATCAACGCTCCTCAAATCTGAACGGTTCTCGACCTAGAACGATGTCACCACCCTCGCCGTGTGGCGAGTCCCCTGACGCGGTTCCGGTCCCCTCTTCTTTTCGTTTGTAGGTCTCGCCCTCCCACATCGAGGTGATGCGGGCATGAGCTGGACCGTCAACACGTTGTCGACTCCCCAACCCACGGACTTAAGCAAGAAATCGGCTTGAGCCTACCGACCCCATTGCAGGGGTCAAGGATCACCGACGGCCGATGCCGCGTTCCTTCAGCTCCTGGAGAATGGCCTCCAGCGAAGCATCGACCGCCACCGGTGGACGCTCTTCCTCGGCCGGGCCGAACTCACGCTCGAACTCACGTCGCTGCGGACGCTTGTTGCGTGGAGCGTTCATGGCGGCCTCGCGCTCCTTCCAATCAGGCAGCGCTTGCTTGATCGAGAGGCTCACCCGGCGACGCTCGTCGTCGAGCTCGGTGATCTTGGCTTGCACGGTCTGGCCGATCGACAGCTCGAGCTCCGGTGACTCGACCCGGTGAACGGCGATCTCGGACACGTGAACGAGTCCTTCCACGCCGTCGGCCACCGACACGAAGGCGCCGAACGGAACGGTCTTGATGACCTTGCCTTCCACGACGGAACCCACTTCGTTCTCCGCCGCGAAGACCTCCCACGGGTCCTTCAGCGTCTGTCGGATCGACAGTGAGATCCGCTCGCGGTCGAGATCGACCTCGAGCACCTTGATCGTGACCTTGTCTCCCACCTTCACGACTTCGGACGGGTGGTTGACGTGTTGCCACGAGAGCTCGGACACGTGGACCAGCCCGTCCATGCCGCCAAGATCGACGAACGCGCCGAAGTTGACGACTGAAGACACGACACCCTCGCGAACCTCACCCTCGGCGAGATCGTCGAGGAATGCCTGGCGCTGCTCGGCCTGCTCCTCTTCGAGATAGGCCCGGCGCGAGAGCACCACGTTGTTGCGATTGCGATCGAGCTCGATGACCTTGGCCTCGATCTCCTCACCGATGAACGGATCGAGATCACGAACCCGGCGGAGGTCGACCAACGACGCAGGAAGGAAGCCGCGCAGCCCGATGTCGACGATGAGACCACCCTTGACCACTTCGATGACCGTTCCTCTGACCGTCTCACCTGAATCGGTGATCCGCTGGATGCGGCCCCAGGCACGCTCGTACTGAGCGCGCTTCTTCGACATGATGAGCCGGCCTTCGTCGTCTTCTTTGTTGAGGACGAGTGCCTCGACCCGCTCGCCGATCGACACCACGGTTTTCGGGTCGACGTTCTTGCGGATCGAAAGCTCTTCGGCGGGGATCAGGCCTTCGGACTTGTAGCCGATGTCGACCATCGCGCCGTCCTGATCGACTCCGACGACGGTCCCTTCGACGATGTCGCCTTCCTTGAACTCGATGACGGTGGCGGCGATGGCCGCCTCGAAGTCGTCCTCGATGTCATCGGGAAGGTCGCTGAGGTCTGGCGCCACGATGGCGGCGGGCCCGTCGGTCGGCAGCGGCTCGTTGCTCGAGATCATCTGCACC
>JAHEIN010000014.1 GCA_024639335.1 bacterium
TCCACCGTCTCGATGTTCTCTGCTTTGTCCTCCCATTCGGCAGTGATGTCGAGGATGTCGTCGGCGAGATCAGCCTCGAGTTCGGCGATGTCGTCGGCTTTGTCCGCCACCTTGGCTTCCGCCGTTTCCAGCCTCTCCTGGAGCCGTCGGACCTGTGACCGGCGTGACGCTGCGCCCTTCAGTGCGGTCGTCGTGCGTTTCCCTCCGAACAGCGAGCCCAACAGGTCCCCGACGCCGCCGAGGACTTCCTGCTGTTTTCGCGAAGAGACGTCGACCTCGAGCTCGTTCACACGCCGCTCTGCTCCTCGGAGCTGATCGTTCACTCGGTCGAGACGGTCCTCGTACTTGTCTCGAAGAGCTGCCGCTGCGTCGTCAGCCTCGTCGGCGGCTGCGCGGCGGCAACGGTCGGCGAAGTCCGACTCCGACTCTCCGACCCGCGAGTAGAGCTTCAAGTCCGGGTTCTTGAAGACCGTGACGGAGCGGCTGCGGTACAGATACTCCTTCAGGGAGGATTCCAGGTCCCGCCACCAGGTCTTGTTCTGAATCTTCTCGTCGACGATGGCAAAACCCGTGCCCTCCGGCTGAGTGTCGCTGAAGTCCCTGACGTCGTGATCGACCATGAGGAGGTTCTCTGTGGACACGACATCGTCGAGGGGGGTGATGATCGCCTCGAACTCCTCGGTGTGGGAAACGTCGGCATGTTGATCGTCATAGAGGAGGTCGACGGTCGCTGCGACCAGAGGGGTGAGCTTGTTTCCGCCGACAGTGGACGCCAGTTCTCTGAGCCAAGGGGTGCTGTCGGTCACGAATGACGTCTCGACTCCGTCGGCGACCTCGGGCATGTGCTCGACCGTGTCGTCGGGGATGGCTGGTGCAGCGGGCTCGGAAGCCGTTTCGGGCGCTGCGCCTGGACTTCGAGCGAGGTCGAGCGGCTCAGTGAGCGTTTCGACCTGCTCCCTGGTGAGCGGTCCGGCGAGGTACGACTGTGCCCATCGGGTTCCGAAGACCGTCGGCGTTCTTCGCCGCGTGCTCTGAAGTACGAACTGCCGTTTGCCGAGTCCGGAGATCATCTCGTCGAACAGCCCGACGGAGGTGTCGCCGGCCGCCGACGTCAGCCCTTCCAGGATTCTCGCCTTGTCGCGTTCGGTCTGGAGTCGCCCCACCATCCAGGTTCCGGCGTTGGACATTGCCTTGTAGTCGAGGTCGACGGGGTTCTGTGTGGACAGCACCATCCCGACCCCGAAGGCTCGGGCCTGCTTCAGGATCGTCAGGATCGGCTTCTTCGAGGGAGGCTCGGCGCTGGGAGGAGCAAACCCGAAGACCTCGTCCATGTACACCAGTGCGCGCAGGCTCGACGTGCCTTGCTGTGTTCGCATCCAGGTCACGAGCTTCGACAGCAAGAGTGTCACCACGAACTGGCGTTCGCTGTCGCTGAGGTGGGCCAGGTACATCACGGCCGCACGCGGCTTGTCTTCGTCGTACAGCAAGGTCTCGATGTCGAGAGGGACTCCCTTGCTCCACGACTGGAACGAGGGGGAGGCCACCAGGGCGTTGAGCCTCATCGCAAACGCCATCCGGTCCTTTGAAGGAAAGAAGGTGTCCAGATCGAAGACGCCGAGCTTGCGGATCTTCGACGGGTTGGGGATCTCTCCGATCAGTTTCTCGATCGTCAGGCTCTCGCCTGCGGCCCACGCCTGTTCGATGATGTTCGACACCAGGATGTGCTCTCTGCCCGACACGGGGTCGGCGTCGACGTCTGCGAGCGTCAGGATCGAGGACACGTATCCCTCGATCTCGTCGCGAAGCAGCTCTGCGTTCTCCTCGAAGTCGATGCCCGGATGCTCGAGTGACCCGATGATGTTGAGCGGCACACCGCTCGAGCTGCCCGGTGTGTAGATCGTGACCTTCGATGCACCCTGCATCCGTCGGAGGCGTTCGGGCTCGATGTGCCACGACTTCAACCCCCCTTTCCAGGTGGCGGCCGTTTGCGCCGCGACCTCATCCGGGTCTTCGCCGCTCCGGATCGCTTCGCCTTCGTCGATCCATGGCCGGAAATCCGACGGTTCGAAGTCGGGGAACGTCAGCGCCAGGTTGCCCATGTCGCCCTTGGGGTCGATGACCAGACATGGCACGCCGTCGATCAACGCCTCTTCGAGGAGTCCCACGCCCAGGCCCGTCTTGCCCGAGCCCGTCATTCCGACGATGACCCCATGGGTCGTCAAGTGGTGTGACTCGAGGTGCACGATCTCACCGGTGCGCTCGCCGTGAACCGGATCGATGACCCCGCCGAGATAGAAGCGGTCAGGACTGTCGATCAACGCGTCATCACTCATGGCGCTTGATGGTATCCGCAGTTCGGCCTGGCGGCCTCACGCTTTGCGGTCTGCGCCCTGCGGCCTGCGCCATATCGCATATCGCATCGCAAACGCCAACGCCAACGCCAACGCCAACGGCCAACGGCCCCGACCTGAGGTCGGGGCCCGGCGTAGCATGAGCGGGCGATGACATCATCCCGCGAAACCACAGCACCTGAGCAGTTCGGACCCAACGTCTGGCTGGTGGACCAGATGTACCTCAGGTATGTCGAGGAGCCGGACTCGGTCAGCGAGTCCTGGCAGGAGTTCTTCGAGGATTATCGACCGCAGTCTGGCGCGGCACCCTCTACCGCAACCACGAATGGGCCGACTCCGCCGGTGTCCGAGCCTGTGGCGAGCAGAGCCGCTCCTCCGCCCCCTGGGAGCCCACCGCCGACCACCTCCGAGGCGCGCCCTGAGTCGCCGGTCTCGCCGCCTGAGTCCCCCGCCAAGCCGACGATCGAAAAGGCAACCGTCGTCCCCGAGAACGCAACGCAACTGAAGGGGATCACGGCGACCATCGCCAGACGCATGGACGAGAGCCTCACCGTCCCGACGGCAACCTCGGTGCGAGCCATACCTTCGAAGCTGCTCGAAGTGAATCGGCTCATCATCAACAACCAGCTCAAGCGTCTGCATGGTGGCAAGGTCAGCTTCACGCATCTCATCGGATGGGCCGTCGTCAAGGCGCTTGCTGCCATGCCTTCCATGCGGGTCTCCTACACCGAGATCGACAACAAGCCGTACATCGTCGAACACGAGCACATCAATCTCGGGCTCGCAGTCGACCTGCCCCGGCCGGATGGGAGTCGCGTGCTGGTGGTGCCGAACATCAAGGCCACCGACGAGATGGACTTCAAGGCGTTCTGGATGGCGTATGAGAACCTCATCCTGCGAGCCCGCAACAACAAGCTCTCACCGGACGACTATGCCGGGACGACCGTCAGCCTCACCAATCCTGGAACGATCGGAACGATCCAGTCGGTTCCCCGGCTCATGGCGGATCAGGGTCTCATCGTCGGTGTCGGTGCGATCACCTTCCCGCCCGAGTACCAGGCGGCCGACCCTGAGTATCTGGCCAGGCAGGGCATAGGTCGTGTGATCAACCTCACGTCGACCTATGACCACCGTGTGATCCAGGGCGCGGCCTCGGGTGAGATGCTGCAACGCATCCACCGGTGCCTGCTCGGTGAAGACGGCTTCTACGACGACGTGTTCGAGTCGCTCGGTGTGCCGTACACCCCGGCCCGATGGGCCGTCGACGACAACCCCCCGCTCGGCTCGCCCGACTGGTCGGAGAAACAGGCGAACGTTTTCCGGCTGGTCAATGCATACCGCGTGCGGGGTCACCTCATCGCCGACCTCGATCCACTGAGGCAACAGTCGCCGCAGATGTATCCAGAGCTCGATCCGCTGTATTACGGGCTCACCATCTGGGATCTCGACCGGGAGTTCGCGACCGGCGGGGTGCGGGGTCAGAAGATCATGAAACTCGGGAGCATCCTCTCGGTGCTTCGCGACGCCTACTGCCGGAGCACCGGCATCGAGTTCATGCACATCCAGGAGACCGAGCAGAAGAAGTGGCTCCAGCAGCAAGTCGAGAACCCGACTCCGGCGCTCGAGCAGTCCGAGCGGATCCAGATTCTGCGGAAGCTGAACCAGGCGGAAGCCTTCGAGAAGTTCCTCCACACGAAGTACACCGGACACAAACGGTTCGGGCTCGAAGGCGCAGAGAGCCTCATCCCACTGCTCGACGCGGTGTTGAGCGCCGCTACAGCCGATGGCATGGACGAGGCCGTCATCGGAATGGCGCATCGCGGTCGCTTGAACGTGTTGGCAAACGTGATCGGCAAGGGCTTCGACCGCATCTTCCGCGAGTTCGAAGGCGACATCGATCCGACACTCGCCGGAGGCTCCGGCGACGTGAAGTACCACCTTGGAGCGCAAGGCACCTACGAAACCGACGATGGAGACATTGCGGTGGAAGTCGTGGCGAACCCCTCTCATCTCGAGGCCGTCGATCCGGTGCTTGCAGGCACGGTCAGGGCCAAACAGGAACAACGCGGGTCGACCGGGCACCAAGAGGTGCTCCCGATCACGATTCACGGTGATGCGGCGTTCGCCGGACAGGGCGTCGTCGTCGAGACACTCAATCTCAGCCAACTCCGCGGCTACCGGATCGGTGGAACCGTCCATGTCGTCATCAACAATCAGGTCGGTTTCACCACGTCGACCCTCGACGCGAGGTCGAGCTTCTATGCGACCGACGTCGCCAAGACCGTCCAAGCTCCGATCATCCACGTGAACGGCGACGATCCCGAGGCGGTCGTGCGCGCCGCAGAGATCGCTTTCGCATTCCGTCAGGAGTTCAACAAGGACGTCGTCATCGACATGATCTGTTACCGGCGCCGGGGCCACAACGAGGGGGATGAGCCTTCGTACACCCAGCCGATCATGTACCGGCTGATCGATGAACACCGGTCGGTGCGCAAGCTGTATCTCGAGCGCTTGGTCAACACCGGGGAACTCTCGATGGCCGAGGGTGAGCAGCTCCTCAGCGAGTTCCGGGCGCTGATGGAGGATGCCTTCCAGGGGAGAGCGGAGGCGCCGTCGGAGGCGCCGCCGAGCGCGGACCCCGAACATCTAGTCCCCGTGACACGGGTCGATCGTCCGACGCTCGATCAGGTGCTCAGCTTCATCACCGACCTCCCTGACGGCTTCACACCCCACCCGAAGCTCGGGAAGCTCTTGAAGGACCGGTCCCAGGCGCTCGAATCGGGATCCATCGACTGGGGCGCAGCCGAGGCACTGGCGTTCGGGTCCCTGGCGGCCCAAGGAGTCCCCATCCGTCTTGCGGGCGAGGACTCGCGACGGGGGACCTTCAGCCACCGTCACGCCGAGCTCACCGACTACCAGACCGGCGAGCCGTGGGTGCCACTGCAGGACATGACCTCCGGCCGGACGCGTGTGCGCATCGTCGACTCACTCCTGTCGGAATTCGCCGCAGTGGGGTTCGAGTACGGCTACTCGACCGAGTGGCAGGATTCATTCGTTCTGTGGGAAGCCCAGTTCGGCGACTTCGCCAATGGCGCGCAGGTGATCATCGACCAGTTCATCGCCGCCGGAGAGACCAAGTGGCGTCAGCAGTCTGGGCTCACCTTGCTCCTTCCCCATGGATACGAGGGGCAGGGACCGGAGCATTCCAGCGCTCGGATCGAGCGATTCCTCAAGCTCTGCGCAGAGGACAACATCAGGGTCGCCGTTCCGGCCACGTCATCGCAATACTTCCATCTGCTGCGCCGGCAGGCACTCACGCGGCCGCGGAAACCGCTGGTCGTCTTCACACCCAAGTCGCTGCTGAGGACGAAGGCGGCTTTCGGCGCCACCGAGGACCTGACGAGGGGCAGCTATGCCGAGGTTGTTTCCGATCCGGATGTCCAGAGCGCACGGAGACTCGTCCTCTGCACGGGCAAGGTCTATCACGATCTCGTCGAACGTCGCACCGAACTTGGACGGAACGACGTCGCGATCGTCCGAATAGGCCAGCTCTACCCCATCGCAGAAGACGCCCTTGCCGTTGTCGCCCAGGCGCACCCGGATGCCGATCTGGTGTGGTGCCAGGAGGAACCCGAGAACATGGGTGCGTATCACTTCATGTGGCACCCGCTCCGGAGGATCTTCGGACGCGAACCGACCTTTGCCGGGCGAAAGCCTGCAGCCAGCCCCGCCACCGGGTCGGCCAGGAGACATGCCGACCAACAAGCGGCGTTGGTGGACGACGCGCTCGGCTGAGGGCTCAAACCTCGGGGGGTGGGATGTACTCGCCCGAGACGACATTTCCATTGCGAGTCGTGAGCATCCAGTTCGAGCCCTTCTTGCGGTCGAGCGGGCCCTCGGTTGATCGGGATGCGAGCGGGACCCCCCGGCGTCGAAGGCGATCGATGATCGCCGGGATGACGTCGCCGTGGCTGACCATCACGATCTCCTCCCTGGGCTTCGACTTGACGAAGTCGAAGAATTCTTGCCCTTCGGAACCCTCTTGGAGGAATGCGGCGGTGTTGACGGCGAGCCCGAGGCGCTCGGCCAGTGGTCGCGCGGTTTCCATGCACCTCACCGAGGGGCTCGAAAGGACGCTCGATGCCAACCTGGGCTCGAGTGCCCCGGCGATGGCGGACGCCTGGAGCAGACCTTTCTTCGTCAATGGCCGATCGTGGTCATCCCCACTCCATCGGGAGCGATCCCCGGCGGCGGCGTGTCGAATGAGATGGACATGGCCTGTGGCGTCGAGTCGCCTGAGAGAAGCCGTTTTCAGTAACTCGCGGTCGTGCTCGTATGTGAGCCGCTTCTTCGCCTCATAATTCGACATCCACTCGATCCGGTCGACCTCTGCGTTGGGTTGGAACTCCGGGCGTTCGATCGCCCGGACGCCGAAATAGGTGACCCGTTTGAGATTGTTCTTCGGTGTCATGTAGATGACATCGGCGAGCCGAGAGACGATCCGACCCGATACCTCCGTCTCTTCCCTGATCTCCCGCAGCGCGGCCTTTTCGTCGGATTCCCCGTCATCGTGCTTGCCCTTCGGGAAGGACCAATCGTCATAGCGCGGCCGGTGGATGATGAGGACGCGAGTCTTCCCGGCGATGGTCGAGAACACGAGGCCGCCTGCGGCGGTGATGATCTCCGTCATTGGGGGACGGGGGTCGGCCCGGGGCGATCCGTGAAGAGGCTCGGCTCGGGAGGCGCTTCCTGGGCGGTCAGGTCGATCGAGACGCGAGAACAGTGAACACAGATCCGTCGAATGATTCCTGGGCCGACGTTTTGCGCCTCTCCGAAACGGTGGGCGTCTGACCTGCAGCCGGCTGGCAATCGACGCGGCAGGAGCTTCACGAGTCCAAGCATAGGAACCGTCTCATGGTTGCAGGGGAAAATGGAAGTGGTCGATGGCGATCTCTGCGGCCTCGGACATCGAGTCCACGCACGTGACGAGGCTGGCATCGGCGCCGAGTTCATCGGCGAGGTGTTCGACGAGGCGCCGGAGGCGCAGACCGACCGCGATGTTCAGCTTCGGGCGTTGGCCACTCATGGGAGCGACGAAGCTCGTGTTCCAAGCGACGATGAACTCGGCGGTCGTCCCCAGCGATCCGGGCAGCGCGATGGTTGCGTCGGCCGCATCCACCAGCCGGGCGATGCGGAGTCCGATCGTCTCCTCTTCGATCTCCGTGGAGATGGACGAGTTCGGGCCAGTCCGCCCAGGGAATACCGATGGTGCGGTCACACCGATCACGGTGCCATCGACCTCGGCCGCACCTTGCCCGGTCGCCTCCATCAGGCCCCCATACCCACCGTTGGCGATCACGAACCCGGCTGCGGCAAGCGTCCTGCCCAGCTTGAAGGCGTCTCGGTAGAGGGGCTGATCGCTCGTGGCACGCGAGGATCCGAATACAGCGATCGTTGGGCTCATGGCTGAGAGACGTTATCGGACCGCAGCGACTCGCCGGAATCGATGGCCAAACGATCGAGCACCGCACGGTGGATCACATGGCGCTCGCGATCGAGCAGTGAGTTGTGTATCGAGGATTCGAGCCACACGAGACGCGTTTGTCGGCCGAATGCGCGCGCGAGCCGCGCTCCGCTACGAGGGTCGACCGTTTCGTCGACCAGGGATTGGACTACCAGTGTCGGGCACCTGAGGTCCGGCGCGATACGGAGCGCCTGGCGTGAGATCGAAACCAGATCGGCCATTGCCTTCGTCGGAAAGCCCGGGTAGGTCAGATAAAACGGCTTGACCTCGTCGTCGAGGTCGGGCGGGTCCTCCTCCGGCCACCTCACCTCGGGGCGAAAGCGGTGCAGTAGTCGGGCCAGATAGGCCGTCTTGTCACGGATCGAGATCGGGGCGTTGATGGTCGATACGGTGGCTGCGCCGGCCTCTGCAGCGACGACGATCGAGAGGAGGCCGCCCATGGACAGCCCCACGAAGTGAACTCGATCGTGATGGGCGGCAACCGACTCGTGTGCTGCGCGAGCAGAGTCGATCCAGTCGTCTCGACCGGCCTTGTACATGTCTTCGATCGTGGTGCCGTGTCCGGCCAGCAAGGGAGCGACCACGGTGTAGCCGGCGTCTGCCAGCACCTTCCCCATCGGGCGGAAATGGGCAGGGACACCTGTGAATCCATGGATCAGGACGGCGGCTTCACCATTGGATCCCTCGTGGCGGAAGGAGGCCGCCAGCGGATCGAAGAGTTGTCTCATCCGACCGTTGCTTGCTCGTCGTAGCGGGAGAAGACGACTGCCGCGGCGAGACAGAGCACGAATCCGATGACACCCGACAGCCGGATTCCGAGATCGTCGCCGACATCGCGGCCGAGCGTGGTCGCCATCGCGAAGACAACGACACCCGCCGTCTGACCGACCTTCTGCATGAGCGTTCTTGCTGCGAAGAACATCCCTTCCCTGGCCTCGCCGGTCCTTCTGGCGTCCGAGTCGGCGATGTCCGCCAGGACGGCGTTGGGCAGCACCCCCAAAACGGCGAGAGGCACCGACAGCAGCAGGACCAATGCGTATCCCTGTGCAGTGGCGTCGATCGGCAGATTGCCGAGCGTGGGCACGCCGGCGAACACCAGTGCCATCCATGCGAATGCCGCCACCATCAGGCCCTTCTTCCCGGTCTTCTTGGCGATGATGTTCACCACCGGGTAGAAGACGAAGGATGCGAGCACGAGCAGAGTGAGCAGGAGCGACGCAAGGGTCTCTTCCTGCTCGAGCAGCACCGTGACATAGAAGAGAATGCCCGTCTGGACGATGGTGAGCCCGGTGAAGTAGACGAAGTCCGCCGTGACGAACTTCCTGAACTCGAGGTTTGCGAATGTCGCCTTGACCGCCTCCATCAGCGCCACGTTCGAGGGAACACCGCGGCTGTAGCGTTTCTCGTCGATCACCAGGACCGGCACGTACATCAGAATCGCTGCGAGAGCCGCGAGACCTCCGATGGTGACCTGGAAGGCTCGTAGCGGACTCAGCGCGGTTGCCCCTTCGACGGCCGAGGCGATTCCCGGTACGAGGCCCGCCAGGATCAGGCCGAGAGCAAAGGTGATCGAGATCCAAGTCGAGAGATTCAATCGTTCACGGGGGGTATGCCCGAACTCGGGAAGGAGGGCGAAGAACGGCGTCAGGTACACCGTCAGTGTCACGTAGAAGAGCGCCTGGAAGATCGTGAGCCAGACGATGTTGACGGCGGACTGCTCGGACACCGGTGGCACGAACATCAAGAACAGGAACACTGCCGCCGGGAACGCGCCCTTCGACATGAATGGAATCCGTCGGCCTCGCGGATTCTTCGAGCGGTCGCTGAGACCGGCGATCCACGGATCGGTGAAGGCGTCCAGCAGGCGCCCCGAAGCGAGAATCAAAGTGATTGCGTTCAGCACCACCAGGAAGGTGGCCGTGGTGATCAGGGTGGGCAAGCCGGATGTGTCAGGCGGGAGATAGAAGAACACCAGGTTGATTCCGACGATGTTCACCAGGATCGACCATCCGAGCTGGCCGGTGGCATACGACAACTGCTTGTTGAGGGGAAGCGACTCGACCGCTCTGGTGTCGGACATGGCGGGCAATGGTACGTGCGATCTCCGCTTTGCGATCTCCGCTTTGCGATCTGCGCCCAGCGCGTCTGTCAGAATCGGGTCGCCGCCTCCGGTCGACGTCCTTGGGTCGGCATCCGCCGCAACCGCACCCCGCGCCCCAAGTCTCCAAGCGAGCCGCCAACGGGCCATCGGAGTCGGGCCGCCATCCTGCCGATGTTCTTGGGCGGCGCAGTAGCGACGATCCGGTCCGAGACTCGGCCTGGCCAAGATGACGACCCAGGAAGCGGGGGAACTGCGTCTTCCGCTCTGCGCATCGCGGTTTCCGTCTCGGCGGGTGTCGCATATCGCATATCGCATATCTATGTCCGGATCGAAGCCTTATCTCCCCTTCGTGCGGGCCGACGTGAGAAGCCATGGAGAACATCTCGCGCGTTGCTGGACGGGTCCAGGAGATCCAAGCGCGCCTCAATCCCCCCCCGGCCGGCTCGCACGGCTCCTTTGCGCAGATCCTCGATTCTGCTGCGCCTTCGACCCCGATGAGCCGTGATAGCCATGCTGCAATGCATGCGATGCCGCTCGGAACCTTGTTCGGCCCGAACGGACCGATCCCGGTGGCTCCCACAACCTTCGAAGCCGTCGATGCCTACCTTCACGCCAACGGGCTGTCCGAACGAAACGGCCATCTCGAGACGCACGAGCTCGTGGAGGTGAGCGGCGGCTGGTACGGGACCGCCCGGCTGCTGCCGCCGGCGGCGCACGCCTGGGAATCCATGCGGGCGGCCGCTGCCCAGGACGGGATCGACCTCTATGCGGTCGACACCTACCGCAGCTACGAGGCACAGGCTCACGCCCACGAGGAGTACCTCGCTGGCCGCAAGGATGCCTACGTCGCCCCACCGGGGCACAGTGAGCATGGCTATGGGTTGGCCGTCGACGTCACCAACGGCTCACCGGTTGGACCCGGCGACCGCGAGTGGGAGTGGTTGACCGAGAACGCCACCCGTTTCGGCTGGTACCCGATCTCCAACGAGTCTTGGCATTGGGAGTATCGGGACTGACCCTCATCCCGCCGAGAACTCGAACCTCATGCGGTGGTCGTATCGGGCTCCGGGGCGGAGAACGCTCGAAGGAAAATGCCCGTGGTTCGGGCTGTCGGGGAATCGTTGGGTTTCCAGTGTGAATCCTTGAAACGGCGCGTAGGTCACGCCGTTCTTACCCGCCTGACCGGCGAGATACCCGCCGGTGTAGATCTGCACACCCGCTTCGTTGGTCCAGAGCGTCATCCCGCGTCCGGTCGATGGATCGTGAACCGCCGCACAAGGGCGTATGCGTCCGATCTGTCCGCGAACAACCCAGTTGTGGTCGTAGCCGGCGAACCCGGCCGGGCTGTCGCGACCCGCTCCGTCGTGGTCGAGTTCTCGGATTCTTGCGCCGATCTCGAGGGCTTCTCGAAAGTCGAATGGTGTATCTGCGACGGAGAGGATCTCGCCGGTCGGGATGAGCTCCTCATCGACCGGTGTGAAGAAACCACTCTCGACCTGCAATCGGTGCCCCAGGACGTCGCCGGCGTCGTGCCCGCCCAGGTTCCAGTAGCTGTGGTGAACCAGGTTCAGGACCGTGGGTTCGGTGGTGACAGCAGTCATCCTGATATCCAGAGTCGTTTCCCCGAGCGCGTACTCCGTGGTCGTCCTGAGCTCCCCTGGATAGCCTTGGTCGCCATCCGGCGAGACCAACTGGAAGGTCACGCGGTTGTGACCTTCGTCGATGTCGAAATCCCAGCGATGCCGGTCGAATCCCACCGGTCCGCCGTGAAGGTGGTTGGATCCCTCGTTGGAATCCAGATCCACGACGTTTTCGTCGAGCGAGAAGGTGCTCCGCCCGATGCGGTTCGCGTACCGGCCGCAGGTCGCCCCGAAGTAGGTCGTGTCACCGGCATGTGCCGCCATGTCCGGGTGGCCCAGAACCAGGTCGGCGTGTTGTCCGTCACGATCCGGCGCATGGAACTCCACCAGGCGTGCACCCTGATCGATGAGGACGGCGCGAAGTCGTTCCGACTCGAGGGTGATTGCATGGATGGCCAGGTTGTCGCGCTGACCGTATTCCTCGACCCGTATCGACATCTCCGTCCGATCCTCGCCTGGGTTCGATCATATTGCGAGGCTGTAGCCAGTTGCTGAGACCCGGTAGCCTCGCCAAATGATCCGAGTCAGGTCCGACGTTCGCTCCATTGCGCCCTATCGGCCGGGGAGGCCGATTGCAGAGGTTGCTCGGGAGTACGGCTTCGATCCTTCCGACATCGTCAAGCTCGCCTCCAATGAGTCTCCAGTCCCTCCGGTACGCCAGGCGATCGCTGCGATGGTCGAGGAAGTCGGCAGCATCAATCGCTACCCGGACAACGACTGCCACGATCTCCGGCACGGCTTGGCCACACATCTTCAAGTGGACGCGGATCAAGTCTGGATCGGGGGCGGCTCCTCGGAGTTGCTGAGGGTCATCTCAACTGCACTCGGCGGAGCCGGCACCACCGCCGTATACCCCTGGCCGTCGTTCGTCGTCTATCGGCTCGCCACGGTGCTCGCCGGTGCCACGCCGCGGGAGGTACCGCTCACCGACCGTCATGAACACGATCTCGCCGCCATGCGAGCTGCCGTGGACGACTCCACCACGGTCGTGGTCCTGTGCAATCCCAACAATCCCACCGGTGCCCATCTGTCGAGCGAGGCCGTCACGGCTTTCGTCGAATCTCTGCCCGATGATGTGTTGGTGGTCGTCGATGAGGCGTACTACGAGTACGTGACCGCCGACGACTACGAGACGGCAGTCACCCTCGCGCTGACCAGGCCGAACGTGATCGTCACCAGGACTTTCTCCAAGGTCTACGGTCTCGCTGGTCTGCGAATCGGATACGCGATTGCCCGGTCGGAGACGATTACCGAGCTTCGCAAGGCTCAGGCTCCGTTTTCGGTGACGTCGGTCGGCCAGGTCGGGGCACTGGCATCGCTCGATGCAGCAGACGAGATCGCACGTCGCGCCCAGGACAACGCCTCCGAGCGATCCAGGCTCGAGTCCGTGTTCGCCGATCTCGGGCTCGAATATGCGCCATCACAGGCCAATTTCGTGTACCTCCGGCTTGGATCCAGCACCGAGGAGACCGCCGAGGCCTTCATTCGTCACGGCGTGATCCTGCGACCCTTCGGAGACGGCTGGGTGCGGGTCAGCGTCGGATCCGTCGCCGAGAACGATCGGTTCCTCGCTGCACTCCACCTCGAAGGAGATCGCCTTGGTGCCAGCTGAGCGGGTAGTCAGGCTTGGAGCCCGGTGAGCAACATCGTCGCCACTCTCTCCGCCATGACGTCGGGGTCGGCGCCGTGAGCGACGGCCGGAGCCAGGCCGCCGATCATGTGGAAGAGAGTCTCTGCGACCACGTCGCCGGCCATGTGGGTTCTGAACTCCCCGGTTTCCACGCCTTCCTCGACGATTCGGCCCAACACCCGCTGAGCACGGGCGAGGTGCATCGAGATGACCGCCTCTGCCTCGGGTGACATGGCCAATCGGAGTGACAGTCCGAACTCATGACTGGCGAATCGATGCATCGCCATCCGGATGAACTCGCTGAGCTGGGCTCCTGGATCGCCCATGGCGGCGAGCTCGGCGTCGATCTGTTCGACCATGTCGTCGATCTCGTCGACCATGTGGGCGCGGACAGCGGCTTCGACATTGGGGAAGTTGTTGTATATCGTCTGACGCGACAGTCCAGCCCGATCGGCGATGGCAGTCATCGAAACCTCGGTCATCCCCCGTTCCTCGACCAGCGCCATCGTTGCGTCGAGGATACGGCTGCGAGTGGAATTGGGATCGCCGCACAGTTGCGCGCTGGGCTCCGGGTCGCGACTCGCCCCGGGCCGGTGATTTGACATAGTGTCAATGATAACATTGAATGTCTTTGACACAGTGTCGAATCTAGTGCTCTTTCGATGATCGAGAGGAACCCGTGAAAACCATCATCCGCTTCTTCGCCGGCGCCGTGACGCAGCGGCCGGCGCTCGTCATCGCCGTCACGGTGGCCGCAACCCTGGTGTTCGGAGGACTCGCAACCACCGTCGAGAACAGTGACGGTCAGGAGGGCTTCTCGCCAGAGAACGAGGTCATCCTCGCGTCGGAGCGTATCAACGAACTGTTCGGGGAATCGGCGACGCAGTCCGTCATGCAGGTCGTCGTGACCTCGGAATCAGGCGATCTGATCTCTCTCGACGGACTCCAAGCGGCGAACTCCGTCACACAGACTCTGCTCGCCAGCGATTCTGCTGACTTCATCTCAGGCCAGACCCCCGAACAACCGGGTGTCGTCACATGGATGGCGCCGGTCCAGCAGGCGATCGCACAGCAGGGCATCGATCCGTCACAGATCCCGCCCGATCAGATCCCCGGCATCTACGCGCAAGCGCTCGAAGAGGGTGGCGAGCAGCTGGGCTTCGTCAGTCAGCTCGTCACCGAGGATCGGTCGACCGGCCTGATCCTCGTGTTCATCGACACCACCGATGATCAGACCGCTCAGGTGGACCGTGAGGTCGCAGTCGCCGATCTCATCGCAGGCGTCGACGTGGCTTCGGGCATCGAACTTCGCCCCTTCAGCTTCTCGCTGCTCTTTTCCGACTCGGGAGATGTTCAATCCGAGATCGGGCGCCTCTTCGGCTTCGCGTTCCTGATCATCATCGTCATTCTGCTGTTCGTCTACTGGCTCAAGCCCCGCGGCCCCAATGCCAACATCGTCCGGTCTGGGCGAAGGACGGCGGCCGACATGGGTCTCACCATGCTCACGATCGTCCTCGCGATCGCCTGGATGAACGGCATCGGGGCGCTCCTTCAACGAATCGACGTTCTCGGTCCGCTGACCGAGATCGCTCAGATCGTGCCCATCCTGCTGATCGGGCTCGGCGTCGACTACGGCATCCACCTGACTTCGCGGTACCGGGAGGAGGTCGGCGAAGGCGACGACGTGTCCGGCGGCATCCGCAAAGCGATCGGCACCGTCGGCGTTGCGCTGGCGCTCGCCACGGTGACGACAGCAATCGGCTTCCTCACCAACGTGGTCAACCCGATCCCGGCTCTGAAGGACTTCGGCATCCTCGCCTCCATCGGGATTGTCGTCTCCTTCGTCCTCATGCTCTCGTTCGTGCCTGCCGTGCGGCAGCTGCTCGATCGGCGAGCAGAGCGAAGCGACGACCTCCCGCGCGAGGCGATGGGCGCCACCAGTGAGCGGCTGCTTCCGCAGATCATGGAACGGACCGCCGTCTTCGCCGAGCGCGCTCCTTGGCCGACCCTGGCAGTGATGGCGGTGCTCGGTGGGCTGGGATTCCTTGGCCTGTTGAACATCTCCACGGAGTTCTCTTTCACGGACTTCCTCCCCGACGACTCGGAATACGTGCAGACGTTCGACACACTCAACGAGACGTTCGGAGGCGGGTTCGGAGAGACCACCCAGGTACTCATCGACGGAGACACCGCGACGCCGGAGGCCTACAACGCCATGGCCGCCGCTGCCCAGAACATGGCCGACACTCCTGACGTGCTCACGTTCCCGACGCCGTTCGGAGAGCAGGCTGCCGTGACGTCGCCGGTCAGCGTCGTACAGCAACTGCTGATCCCCGGGCCGGATGGACAACCCGCGTTTCCCCAGTTCGCGCAGGCCGCCGTCGCCAGCGGGCTCGATCCACAGACCGGCGCCGTCGGTCCAGATGCAGATGTGGCCGGCATCTATGCGGCTGCGGCCGAAGTTGCACCAGCCGAGATGGACGCGGTCTACACGGCCGATGGGACGCTCATCGAGATCTCGACGCAAGCGGGTGAAGATCGGGCCGGTGAACTGAACGAGGCGCTCAAGTCCGACATCGAACCGGTCACCGATGCTGGATTCGAAGCCATCCCGACCTCACAGAACATCATCGGCGACGAGATCGTCACGTCGCTGTCGGCCTCACAGGTTCAATCGCTCTTCATCACGATCATCGCTGCGACGATCGTGCTTGCGATCAACTTCTGGTTCGAGAACCGTCGTCCTTTCCTCGGCGTGATCACGATGATCCCGGTGGCACTCGTCGTGCTGTGGACATTCGGTGCGATGTACCTCTCCGGCATCCCTTTCGGTCCGGTGACCGCAACCCTCACCGGTCTGGCAGTTGGTATCGGAGTGCCATACACGATCCACATGGCACGGCGTTTCGAGGAGGACCGCGAACGCTTCGCCGACATCGAGGACGCCATTCGATCTACCACGCGCCATACGGGCGGAGCCCTTGCGGGTTCGGCGTTCACCACTGCGGCCGGTTTCGGCATCCTCGTCACGTCCTCGCTCACTCCATTCCGGCAGATGGGCCAGGTGACTGCGTACGCAATCGTTCTGAGCCTGTTCGGGGCCGTGATGGTGCTCCCGTCGCTGCTCGTGCTCTGGGAGCGTTGGCATCGGAGTCGTGGCGATGCCGTTGTCGAACAGCCGACTGTTTCGGTCGCCTGACGGACCTCAGCGCATCGGGCCCTTCATCGGCCGGCTCCGACCGGTACCGGTGGGGGGCCTTTCTTTGGCGAGTTGGGAGCGCCATGGCACCACTTCGGCGTAGCGGGCGGTCGAGACATGCATGGGCAGCGCCAGGATCACGCTAGAGATGATCAAGTGGCCGAAGCACAGCCCGAATCGAGCAGGCCGGCCGATGCGGCAAACGCTTAGCTGCGTGACGCCGGAGTCGACTGGGTGGGCATGAGCTTCACCAGGAGACCGAATCTCCTCGCGTCGCAACACCACTTGACGCGAGCCGGCCTGTTGCTGCTCGGCTATGGCTTCTGCTATTTCCTCCTCGGCGATGTGGCGCTCGACTTGATCTTCGGGAGCGCAGACCAGGCATTCTTCTGGCCGGCGGTTGGGCTCGCCGCAGGCGTGATGGCAGTCGTCGACAGGAGCGCGCTCCAAGCGATCGCCGTCACGACATTCGTAGCGTCTGGGGCGGCGTCGCTGCTCTCAGGCGTGGAGGTACAGCTTGCTCTCGGAGCAGCCGTGGCGCACGTAGCCGCTCCCGTCGCATTCGCTCTGCTCGTTGGGAAGCTCGGCACGAGCATCACGCGTCTCGCCAACCACTGGCAGCTCGTGACGTACGCATCCGCAGCCGCTGCGGCCGGTCTGATCGGAGCCGTCATCGCCTCAGCGGCGGAACAGGCGTTCCGGTCGGGCGATACCGAGCTCCTCTCGACCTTCTGGCAGACGATGGCCGCGGACACGGTGGGCATCGTGCTGCTGGCGGGTGCCGTGGGAGTGGGGACCCGTCGGGTGCTGGAGGGCGACTTCCAGGCTCCGCCGGCAGGGTGGGAGTCCAGAGCGATACCGGTCGCCACGACGATCGCCATCTCGTTCGCCGTCTTTGCCCTTCCTGTCTTCGACGACTTCAGCGCTGTCGGGTTCGTCGTCCTGCCGCTGCTGGTCTGGACTGCGACTGTCACCGGCCAGCGCACGGCTTCGGTCGTCAGCATGGTGGTGGGGCTTGCCGCGATCACGTTGACGGCCGCCGGGAGCGGACCGTTCGTGACGGGGGCGGCTTCGACGTCGGTTCTCTCCGTTCAGGCGTTCGTGCTCGTGACTCATCTGACGGCCATGGCGTTGGCGATCGAATCCGAGTCGCGGCGGATCGCCGTCGCCGAGTTCGAAGGCATCCTGAACTCGACCAACGACGCCGTACTCGTCGCCGACAGCGACGGCATCATCAGGTCTGCCAATGAAGGTGCTGCCGCGATGCTCGGACAGCCCGTCGGTGCGCTCACCGGCTCCGTCGTCTCGAGTCATTTCGAAGGCAGGGTCCCACGTCGGGGGGGAGCGGAAGTGCGCTCCAAGCACGGGACGGTCAGCGTGGACGTCGTCTCGCGAGACGTCCAACGCGCCACCGAGTGGTTCCGGACCTACGTCCTTCGAGACCTCACCCAGGCCCGGGCCACCCAGGACGCGCTCACTCGTGCGTTCGAGGTGATCGATGCGGCACCCGAATTGGTCGCCTGGTTCGACGCAGAGGGTGTCATGCAGTTCATGAACGACGCGGGCCGCCGGCTGATCGGTATCGGCGACGTCGGGGCGTTCGACCTCACGCACGACGCCCTTGCTCCCGGGGGATCGAACTGGCTGGCTGCCGGGGTCGCACATGCCGTCGAGTGCGGCGACTGGCACAGCGAAGTGGAGATTGCCCGGGCGGACGGCTCGACGGTGCCGGTCGATCTCACCGTCCTGTCTCACCGCGGCCTCGATGGCGCCCTGTCGCACACCTCGATTCTCGCCAGAGATATCTCCGAGCGCGTCGAGTTGGACCGCCTGAAAGACGAGTTCGTCTCCAACATCACACACGAGCTGAGAACTCCGCTCACGGCAATCACGGGATATGTCGAGCTCTTTGCCGAAGGTGCCTTTGGTGAACTCGGAGAGGATGCACGAGCGGCGATCGAGGAGATGTCGCGCACATCGGCAAATCTGTTGGAGCTCGTGAACGACCTTCTCACATTGTGGAGGAGCGAAAAGCAGACATCGGACGAGTGGCGTCGATTCGACGTCAGCGAATCCGTGCGGCGTGTCGTCGACACGCTCCGCCACCAGGCGTCCCGCAAGGGAGTTGCGCTCACCGTGGCAGGTGAGCCGATCGAAGTGGTCGGCAACAACCACAACGTCGAGCGGGCGATCATGAACTTGGTCTCCAACGCCGTGAAGTTCACCGGAGCCGGTGGGTCAGTGGCAATTGTCTGCGAGCAAGCCGACGACAAGGCCCGCGTCTCTGTTGCAGACACCGGGATCGGAATCGCCGCAAACGAGCAAGAAGCCGTATTCGATCGTTTCTTCCGTGCCGGCTCTGCAACAAGCGCGTCGATTCCCGGAACCGGGCTGGGGCTTCCCATCGTACGAGAAATCGCAGCGACTCACGGAGGGGACGTCAAGCTCCAATCCGTCCTCGGGCATGGCACGTTCGTCCTGTTCGAGATCCCTGCCGCGCCAACCCAAGACACCATTCCCGATCACGGAGCGGACGGCGATGCGATCGAGTTGCTCACGGGGTAGCGTTGGCGGCCCCCAGAAGGAGCCGTCCCTTGCCGTCTCTCGAGCCGCTCTGTGAGATCACCGCAACGATGACCCCCAGAATGCTGGGAAGCATGCCGCTCGGCACCCGCATCGATTTTCCCTTCGAAGGCGTCGCCACCTCCGAACACTGGGACGGCGAACGCGAGGTTCGGGGCGTGGACTATGTGACCCTCCGGCCCGACGGGAACATGGATCTCCAGATTCGAGGCACGATCGGTTCCAAGCGGGATACGGTTGCCTATCAGGCCACTGGAGTGAGCCTTGGGATCTCGAGAACCGAGGCCCGGCCACAGGAGCTCATCGCCTTTCAGACCGGCAGCGAGGAGCTCGCCTGGCTCAACGATGTGATCGGCGTCGGGCTCGGTCGAGGTGAGGGATTGGATCTGTCTCTGACGATCTACATCGTGAGATCGGCCGATGACTGACCTGGGTCTGCTGGCAGGCTCCGGATGGGCTTCCGGCATCAACCTGTATGCGGTGACTGTGATCCTCGGTGTGGCCGGCAGGCTCGGCTGGGCCGACATCCCCGAAGTGCTCACGAGGACCGACGTCCTCGTCGTGGCAGCGGTCCTCTATTCGATCGAGTTCGTCGGTGACAAGGTCCCATACCTCGATAACCTCTGGGATGTCGCCAACACGGTGATCAGGCCACTGGGAGCCGCCGCTCTCGGTGTGGTCCTCGCGGGTGAATCAGAGAGCATCGGCGCTGCTGTTGGCGGTCTCGTCGCAGGGGCCCTTGCACTGTCAGCCCACTCGACGAAAGCCACGACGCGCGCAGCGGTGAACACCTCGCCGGAGCCATTCTCGAACTCGCTGGTCTCCGTCGCCGAGGACGGTCTGGCATCGGGCCTGACGGTGGCTGCGATCCTCGCGCCCATCCCGACCCTGATCGTCGTCGGGGTGTTGGTCGTCGCCGGTGGCTATGTGACCGTCAAGCTGTGGGGAGCCGTGCGCAGAATGGTGCAGCGCAACCGGGTCAGACTCCGGACCCCTCCCGCCGATGGCTCCGCCCAGCGCTCGTCAGGAGAGTGAGCGGAAGTCGGGAGTTCGCTTCTCGGCGAACGCCGCCATGCCCTCCTCATGTGTCGGCAGCGCGCCTAGCTCACCCTGAACCCTCGCCTCCTCCTCCAGGGTCGCCCGGAGTGAACTCACCGCTGCGGCATGCAGCATGCGCCTGGTGGAGCGATAGGCGACCGTCGGACCATCCGCGAACCCGCGTGCAACACGCGTCGCCTCATCGATCAGTACGTCCGGATCGCAGATCGTTGCGGCCAGCCCCAGCCGGTGGGACTCCACGGCGTCCACCCGACGACCCGACATGGCGATCTCCATGGCGCGGGACACGCCGACCATCGCAGGGAGGAACCAGCTCGATCCCGAATCGGGGATCAGGCCGACGTTGATGAAGGCGCTCATCAGGAAGGCTCGAGACGACATCACGCGCACGTCACATGCCAGGGCCAAGCCCATGCCGGCGCCGGCAGCGGCACCGTTGACCGCAGCGACGGTCGGGACCGCTGATTCCAGTACGGCGGTGACCAGCGGATTGAAACTGCGCGTGATCACGGACAGGAGATCCGGCCCACCGGCCTCGGCGTACTCTCTTCGGAGCTCGCCGAGATCGGCGCCTGCGCAGAATGCCTTTCCCGCGCCGGTCAACACCACCGCACGAGCCTCGCCGCCTGCGCGTTCGAGGCCCGAGACGACGCCGTCGGTGATGGATTGGTCGATCGAATTGAACACGTCGGGGCGGTTCAGTGTGATCACGGCGATGTCGCCATCGAGGGTGTAGTCGACGCTCATCTCAATCCCTTCCAGACCCACGCAACCTACCGCAGTCTCACTCGCTGCGAAGGGCCGGATCGAGGGGTTCCCGCCGTGCCCGAGTATCTGCGTCATCTACACGGGTCTGGCCGGCCACGGTGGGCGAGTCCGCCAGGCCTCACCTGTAGGCTCACTCTGGGCGAAGTAGGAGCGCGTTTGGCAAACGGTCGGTGCTCGTTCTGCGGCTTGCGGAGATCGGAGGTCTCCGCCCTGGTCGTCGGCGTCGGTGGTGTTGCGATCTGCACCGCCTGTGCAGCGATCGCAGCGAGGACAGAAGAAGAGCGGGAACCGGCGACCGAGATCGTGTACTCCGAGCTGGCTGCGGTCATCACCAACGACCCACGCAGCGGGCCGGATTTCGGGCGAATCGACGAGGCTTCGATCGTCATCCGGGGAGACCATGTGGCTTGGCTGGGACCGACGATCGATCTCCCAGAGCGCTACGCCCTCTATCCGGTCGTGCACTGCGGCGGGAGGCTCGCGGTCCCCGGGTTCGTCGATGCAGGAACCGAATTGCTGGGCCGGCTCCCTGGATCGAGACCGGATCCCGATCGGCTGATCGCCCTCGTGTCCGGACAGATCAAGAACGGTCTCAGCCATGGATTGACGGCACTCGATGTGCGAGTCGGTGGATCCGGTGACCCGACCATCGACACGGTGCTCCTGGCCGCTGCACGGGCAGGGGCCGAGGTCGTCGATCGCTGCACTGTCTCGATCACGTGGATGGCTTCGGAGCGGTTCGATCTCGATCAGCTCGACGGCGTGATGGCCCCAACGGTCGGGAGGATCGCGTCGAGCGTCGAGATGCACTGTGACGGTTCCGAGACCGCCAACGAGTTGCGTGAGCGCCTCCGGTGCCTGAAGCGTCTTCCGGTTCGGGTGCGGATGTGCAGTGCATGGCCTGAGGCGTGTGCACCGCTGGCGGAAGGTGCCCGGTCGGTCGAGGCGAGCGAATGGTCGCTGCTGCCGCCGGAATCGACCCCTGTCGTCGAGCCCATCGCGATGTTGGATGGTCGTGGCCTCGATGGCCGGGCGCTGTGGGACGCCGGTGGCAGGCCGGGCATCGCAACCCGGTCGAATCCGGACGGTCGCTCGGTGAATGGGCTGACCCTGGCGATGGCGTTGCTGGTGACCATGGGCGGGCTCGCCGTCGACGAGGCGCTGTGGTCGGCGACGAGGGGTGGTGCCAGGGCTCTGGGAGACGACGAGCGTGGGCGTCTCCGGATGGGTGGTCCGGCCGACTTCGTGATTCTCGACACCGACGACGCGGCAGACCTCGTTCGACGCCCAGACACCAACCCGGTGTGGCGGGTGGTGGCCGCCGGGCGCGAAAGCCCGGAATGACGGGGTTTTCGAGGACGCATGACTATGTTTTGATTTGCCCGGGGAGTCCGGGAACAGAGGTTTCCTGAGGAGGACCGATGAACAAGACCGAGATGGCTCAGAAGCTGGCGAAGAAGGCCGACATCTCCCAGGCTCAAGCCGGTGAGATCCTCGACCACATCTTCTCGACCAAGCCGGGCGAAGGCATCATCGCTGTCGAGCTCGATGCCGGCCGCAAGGTGTCGATCGCAGGGTTCGGCAACTTCACCACGAAGAGCCGGTCGGCCCGCAAGGGCCGCAACCCGGCGACCGGTGAGGAGATCATGATTCCCGCCCGTAAATACGCCCATTTCGCTCCCGCCAAAGGGCTCAAGGACCGCGTCGTCGACTGAGCATCCGGTCGTTTTCGCATCGCACAGGCCCCGGAGGATCCGGGGCCTGTGCGCGTTGGGACGCGCCGACGACTTCTGTCATCATCGCTGATATGCGATCAGTACCCGTCGGCGAGATGACCGGGCCGTGACGGCCTCGACGAAGCCGGTCCTCGCCGGTCCCCGGCCGTTCGCCATTGCTCACCGTGGCAGCAAGCTCCTCTGGCCCGAGAACACCATGGTGGCCTTCGACCAGGCTCATGATGCGGGGCTCAGGTGGCTCGAGACGGATTTGCATCTGAGCCTTGATGGCCACCTGGTGTGCATTCACGACGACACCGTCGACCGAACCACCAATGCGATCGGAGTCGTGTCGGATTTCACCGCAAATGAACTCTCGGCGCTCGACGCTGCCTTTCGCTTCGAGGTCACCGGCCACCACCCCTATCGCGGTCAGGGGCACGGAGTGCCGACACTCGAGGATCTCGCGTGCGAGTTCGACGACTGCCGACTGGTGGTGGACCTGAAACAGGACGGCCTCGCGGCCGCTCTCTGGGGACTGATCCGCCGACTCGACATCGCAGAACGGATCATCGTCGGCAGCTTCTCGGACCGGCGTCTCAGTGAGTTTCGCCAAGTCAGCGGCGGAGCCGTCGCCACCTCGGCAGGCCCGAAGGACGTGGCTCGGGCGTTGGCAGCTGCTGCTGTCAAGACCCCTCCGCTCCTTGCGGACGCACTTCAGGTACCGGTGAATGCGAGGGGAGTCCCCATCGTCACCGCCCGGTCTGTGCAGAAGTTCCACCAAGCCGGATACCAGGTCCACGTCTGGACGGTGAACAGCTCCAAGCAGATGCATCGCCTTCTCGACCTCGGTGTGGATGCCATCATCACCGATCGACCCGACACCTTGAAGGCGGTCATGATCGAGCGGGGAATCTGGAACGGTGGCTGATCACGCCCGATGCGGGAAGCCGATCCGGGCGGTCACGCCGGGGGAGTAGTGGGCAATGGCGGGCGAGTTCGGGGCAGGCAGTTGCGTTGCGACTGTGAGCGATTCGCCGAGCTCTCGAATGTGGGCTTCGTGGAGAGGCCACGGCTCGTGCTCCACGGGCACCCATCCGAGGCCGCCGCCGGGGAGTGTCGAGTACGTCGACCAGCGTGAGGTGAGGAAGCGTTCGAGGTCGTCGAGTTCGGGGATTCCATCTCCGATCTCGATTTCGAGCACACTCGAGGCACCACGAGGTTTCGGCCAGCGGCGCCGGCTCACGTAGCGGATCCGGTCGCTGGTCTGATCGATCGACATCTCTGCCCAGGCGTATGGCACCCCGAAGAGGGTTCGGGCGACCGCCACTCCGAGCAGCCTGGTGATCTCCAGCGTGCAGAACCACACTCCCTGCCCGCGCGAGCCGCGGACATAAGTGCGGATGTTCGTCTCGGGGAAGGTCGTGAGTGGATGCAGCGTCGGGACGAAAGGTGGCCTGACGTCGATCATGTGGAAAGGCACCAGCCCGACCCAGGCCGACCCGTCGAACGTGTCCACGGTCAGGCCTTCGGGAAGGATGGCCTGGACGTCCGCCGGGTCGAATCGCCAGTGCACGAACGTCAAGCGCTGCCACTGTTGCGTGAGTGATGCGTGCCGAAGCCTGCCCGGCGGCTGAAGGGGATAGTCGTCCACGAACTCCACCCTATGGAGCGGATGTGGCTACCGGGACCTCTTCAGCCGGTTTCGGCCTCGGCCGATCATCCGGCGATCGGCTTCATCCGATCGGCGGTGCCGTCCGCAGCCACCGAGCACCCGGTGCCGACAACCGCAGACCGTTCAGAGCACTGGTTTGAAGGCTGGTCGCCGTAGCTCGAAGTCGTCGATCGCGACGGCGTGTTGGAGCGTGATGCCGATGTCATCGAGACCGTTGAGCAGCCGGTATCTGGTGAATTCGTCGAGTGGGAACGTGGCCTCGAACTCGGCGCCGTGGCTCACGGTGCCTGCTGCGATGTCGACGGTGATCTCCGCATCCGGTTCGGCCGTTGCGAGTTCGGTCAGCCACTGCACTTCTTTTTCGGACAGCACCACCGGGACCAGTCCGATCTTGGTGCAGTTGTTGAAGAAGATGTCGGCGAACGAGGGAGCGATGACCGCTTCGAATCCCCAGTCCTGAAGCCCCCACGGAGCGTGCTCACGAGAGGAGCCAGAGCCGAAGTTGGGACCGGTGACCAGGACCTTGGCGTTCTGGTATTCGGGGCGCTCGAGCACGAAGTCCTCTTCATCGCGGCGCCAGTCGTCGAAGACGTATTGTCCATATCCGGTTCTTTCGACCCGCTTGAGGAACTGCTTCGGCATGATCTGGTCGGTGTCGACGTTGGCTCGCGGGAGCGGCGCCATCGATCCGGTGATGATGGTGACAGGATTCATCGATAGCTCCTCACGTCCACGAAGTGTCCTTCGACGGCGGCGGCCGCCGCCATCTGGGGCGAGACCAGGTGGGTCCTGCCGCCCTTGCCTTGGCGGCCTTCGAAATTGCGATTCGAGGTCGAGGCGCAGCGTTCCCCTGGCAGCAGGATGTCGGGGTTCATGCCCAGGCACATCGAGCAGCCGGCGTCTCGCCATTCGAATCCGGCTTCCTTGAAGATGCGGTCCAGGCCCTCCTCTTCGGCCTGGAGCTTCACCAGTCCCGAGCCCGGGACCACCATCGCCGAGGTGATGTTGGCAGCAACCTCCTTGCCCTCGACGATCGCCGCGGCGGCCCGCAAGTCCTCGATCCGGGCGTTGGTGCACGAGCCGAGGAAGACCCGATCCAGCGGCAGCTCGATGATTGGGGTGCCGGCAGCGATGTCCATGTATTCGAGGGCCCGAACTGCCGACTCGCGTTCGATCGGGTCTTCGATGGCAGCGGGGTCGGGCACGGAGGCGGAGACGGGGACCGTCTGGCCCGGGTTGGTGCCCCACGAGACATACGGCTCGAGGTCGGAGGCGGAGATCTCGAGTTCCGTGTCGAACGGAGCGCCGGGGTCGGTGGCAAGGGACCTCCAGTGCTCGACGGCGGCGTCCCAATCATCGCCCTTCGGCGCATAGGGCCGTCCCTCGAGGTAGGAGAACGTCGTGGCGTCGGGTGCGATCATCCCTGCGCGGGCGCCGGCCTCGATCGACATGTTGCAGATGGTCATGCGACCTTCCATCGAAAGAGATCGGATCGCCGAGCCGTGATACTCGATGACGTGCCCGTTGGCGCCCGCCGTCCCGATCCGGGCGATGATTCCGAGGATGATGTCCTTTGCGGTGACGCCGGTGGGAAGCTCGCCGTCGACCTCGATGCCCATCGACTTGGGCCGATTCTGGGTCAAGGTCTGGGTAGCGAGAACATGCTCGACCTCGGACGTGCCGATGCCGAACGCCAAAGCGCCGAAGGCGCCGTGCGTTGCAGTGTGGCTGTCACCGCAGACGATCGTCAGGCCCGGCTGGGTGATCCCGTTCTCCGGGCCGATCACGTGCACGATGCCCTGTCGAGGATCGTCGAGGCCGAAGAGCGTGATGCCGAACTCGTCACAGTTGGACACCAGGGCGTCGATCTGACGCTTGGACATCGCGTCACGGATTCCCAGGTGACGGTCCGCCGTGGGCACCCCGTGATCGATGGTCGAGACGGTGAGATCGGGTCGTCTCACTGTTCGACCGGACAGACGCAGCGCGTCGAAGGCCTGCGGGGATGTCACTTCGTGGACGAGGTGCAGATCGATGTACAGGAGGTCGGGCTCGCCCGGCGCCGAACGGACGATGTGCTCGTCGTAGACCTTCTCGAAGAGGGTTTTCGCTGTGGACATGGCTCTCGTGATCGGGAAATCGTGAGGGTAGCGCACGGTTCTCGGGTGGCGGGAGGGTGAGCCGCCAACACCCGCTCGAGCGATAGTCTCTGGGAATGACCTGGCTCGCTGCTGTACTGCTGTTGCTCGTTCCTGCCGGAGACGGCTTCGGGGAGGCAACGGCATCCGCCGATCAGATCGGCACCGATCGGATTCGCATCGAGCTCGAGGTGAGGATCGAGGGTGCGGGGTCGGTCGTAGCGCATGTGATCGAGCCCGGTGGCCGCCAGGAGACGGTGTCGCTCGCCGACCGTGGTGGTGGTGAATTCGGCGCAGTGCTCGAGAGCCGTCAGGTCGATCTGGTCGTCGTGTTCGAGGTGTTGGGCGAAGAGCCGAGGCAGTCGGATCCGCTGCGACTGACCGAGCTCGGGGTCGATCGGGAGACTCTCGGCATGGTTCCTCCGTTGGTCGATCTCGCCGAGGAGGACGACGACGACACGAGTCAGTGGGGTTGGCTCGGTTTGGGGCTCGGGGCTGCTGCGCTCTCGCTGCTGGCTGTCTGGGTGCTGGCTGGTGGAGGGGATTCGCCGAGCGGCGACGGGGTGGCGGAGGCCGAAGCCGAGCTTGACCTAGAGCCGTAATTGTGTAATCATGTAACTCCATGCCAGTGTGGCATCGCACCATGCCCGAAGGAGTTCACGTGACCGAGCGCACAGAAGACGTAGAGGCAGTTGTCGGCTGGTTCGTTGGCCGACTGCCCGACGACTGGTTCGAAGGGCGACCCGAGTTCCGGATCGATCGCGACGAGATTCTGCTGATCGGCTCGCTCGCCCCGCCCAGCTTGGAGTCCGACGATTCCGATGCCGTCAAGGCGGCTGCCGTCGAATCGAAGGTCGACGGCTTTCGCAAGCGGACGAGGAAGCATCGCATCGAGATCGCCAAGCAAGCCGAGCGGACCTTCGAGAAGAAGGTCTCCTGGGGCGTGGCCTGTGCCGGGGACGAGTATCTGTTCGCCACACTGGCCGCTCCCGCGATGACGCGGCTGCGAATGGATGAGCGACGTGTGCTCGACCTGCTGATCGATGCGGGAGTGGCGCGGTCCCGCAGTGAAGCGCTCGCCTGGTGCGTGCGCCTGGTCGGGGCCAACGAAGCCGACTGGCTATCCGATCTGAACGAGGCGCTGGAGGCAGTCCGCGAGGCGAGGTCGAGCGGCCCGACCGTTTGAGTTTCGGCGGACGAAAGCGAGCCCACCCGAGTTCGAAGCCCCCTGGCCGGCCGGCGCACGGCGTCCAAGGTTGAGGGTCGAACGGCCACGCTTGCCGGTCATCGTCTGTGCTCTCGAGTGGCCAGGGTTTCTGCCTGCTCGTATCGGAATCCTGACCGCTCGAGGAGGCGAGTTCGATCCGTAGCAGTTCGAGGAGTGCTCGGAAACCAGTCGACTGACTAGTCACGATGTGTAGACATCTGATAGTCACTTTGCTAGGTTGCTCGGCGGGTGAGGTCTGGGGGGCGAGGGAGGGGATGCCCCACATGACGAGGTTGCGTGAGCGCACGAGCGGCCTGACGGTCCTACTGGCTCTGACAATGGCCCTTTCGGTGGTCGCGCTCAGCGACTCGACGGCAGAAGCGTTCGGATCCTTCTGGGACGACGATGGCAGTCCCCACGAGTCGAACATCGAAGCGATCGCCGCCGCCTCGATCACAAACGGATGCGGCAACGGGGCTTACTGTCCCGATGCCCCTGTCACGCGAGCCCAGATGGCGTCTTTTCTCGTTCGCGCGCTCGGTCTGACTGCAGCCGACGGGACCACGTTCAGCGACGTCTCCGGACATCCGCACCAAAACGACATCCAGAAACTCGGCACGGCCGGCATCACCAACGGCTGCGGGAACGGCGCCTTCTGTCCAGATGCTGCGGTCTCGCGAGCCGAGATGGCGACCTTCCTGGCGCGCGCCCTCGAACTCACGCCAGGTTCCGCCAACACCTTCAGCGACGACGATGGCATGGCCCACGAGTCCAACATCGAAGCCATCGCCGCGGCCGGCATCACCAACGGCTGCGGGAACGGTCTGTACTGCCCATGGGGTGCCGTGACGAGAGCTCAGATGGCGTCGTTTCTCGCCCGAGGGATGGGTCTCGAGCCGATCAGCCCGGTGCCAGTCGGCTTTCCGACGACCGGCGACGATGCGCTCGTCTCCCGCTACCACGTGCTCGACCGCCGAGATGACGGCGTGCGGATCTCGGTGAACGACATGCGCTACTGGCCAAGGAGCTTCCTGCCGGGGCTCGACGTCGAACCCGACGACGGCACCGACGTCGTCGACTCGGCAGGCACATACGCAGGCTGGGATGCCCTGTCGCCATCGACGGACTGGAAGTACAAGAACCTCTATCCCGACAACGTCTGGATGAACTTCGAGCTGACCCGACCGGCCCGGGTCGGCGTGGTGTGGCGGGGCGATCTCCCACTCCCCGGATGGCTGACGTCCTGGGAGCAGGGCGGCAGTGTCGGCATCGACGGCAAGTTCTACCCGGTATACGAGAAGAGCTTTCCTGCCGGTCCGGTTGCGCTGGGATCGGTCGAAGCGACCGACAAGTGGCGGCAGATGTATGTCGTGGTTCTCGCCGAGGCAGACGGTTCCCCCAGCCCTCAACCGCCGGTGCCGACCGGCTATCCGATCCCGCTTCCGAATCAGCCGTGCCCGGACTGGGTTCACGGCCGCTTCACCACGACGGGTCCGGACGGCCAGACCTACAACACCTGGCATCCGCAGATCGACCCGGTGTATTGGTGCTCGTTCGGCCACGAGCACGGCTCGGATCCGGCCCGGATTCCCGGAACCCCGCTCGTGCCGTACGGGTATGTCGCCGCTCACGTGCCACAAGACGAGCCGGACGTCGGCTTCAAGGAGTTCATCTTCGACGACGAATCCGGACAGTACTGGGTCAGATTCATCGTCCACTCCGGTACTGCGTCCCAGCGACGGGTCTGTGCTCGTCACCACACGCTGTACGTCCAGGTGTACGACAACGCAGGCAACGAGAAGATGGCGGTCAACTTCAAGGCGGACTACGGCGTCGCCAAGGCGACCGGTGACGCCGGTGGTGGCGTGCTCCAGCCCACCGTGTGCGGCTACTCCATGCAGACACTCTCCGAGCAGGTGAGCGATCGGAAGCGCAGCATCAACGTCGGAGCCGACAGCAACAACTACGAGCGGTGGGACTCGCGTTCGGACACCCAACAGACCCGCAACCTCGGGCTTGCGCAGTTCGACCACAGTTTCGACATCCGCAACCCGATGTCGCACTGCGTCGACCTGACCTGTGACGCCGTGGGTGTGCGAGATCCCGAGCGGGAGAACGGCACCCGAAGGACGCTTGGTATGGCGACTTGGAAATCGAACTTCTTGTTCGGTGCCGGCACTGCGCTCGCAGAGGGTGAGTTCTACACCGACGTCTACGGGAGCTACATCCTGCCCTCGTCAGACCCGGGGGCAGTCCGCCAGTACATCGAACCCGGCTTTTCGCTCGGCTTTTTCAAGAATGCCGCGGCGAATCGGATCGAGTGTGTGGCCCGAGACCCGTGGATCTTCGACTACACGTGCCACCAGATCGGTGGCGCAGGCAACCTCGATCATCTGCCGCACGTCCCCAACATGAACATCGAAGAGTCACTGCGTACGAACTGAGGCGTGCATCGGGGGAGCGCAGAGCGGCCCTGGCCAGGGGGGCCAGGGCCGCTACTGCTCGGGCGGATCGGTTGCCAGTGCATCCACCTCGGGCTGAGGGGGCTCGATGTGGGCAGCGGGATCGCGGCGAAACGCAGATGGTTGATCGATCAACCATTGCCGACCGATCGGTACTGGCCGGACGTTTGTCAAACAAGCCACACACCACGCAGGCCTCACTACGGTCACGCGTATGGAAACCCGACACGCAGAAGTCGCCGATGCGCGCCAGATCGCCGAGATCCACGTCGCCAGTTGGAAGGTCGCCTACCGGGAGCTGCTCCCGGCATCCGACCTCGACCAGCTCGAGGTCTCCCAGTTCGAGAGTTGGAGAGGCCGCCGAATCGAAGCGATGGATCGCAGCAACTCGGCGACGCTCGTGGTCTTGGACGACGGCAAGATCGTTGGCTTCGTGGATGTCGGGCCCACACGCGACGAGCATCTCGACGCCCGCGAAGTGGCCGAGCTATACGCGATCTATCTCGATCCCGAGCGCTGGGGCAGTGGCTACGGCCGAACCCTCATTGTGGCCGCGGAAGCGGCGATGGCAGAACTCGGCTTCGGTTCGGCGATGTTGTGGGTACTGGAGGAGAACTCCCGGGCTCGGGCGTTCTACGAGTCGGCAGGATGGGAGTCCGACGGGGGGCGCCAGCAGGAGCGGATCATCTCCACCGAGCTCTACGAGGTGAGGTACGCCAAACTCCTGGATGGTCGGTGAGCACAATCGAAACTCCGTGCATGTAGTTTTCACAAATGTGAAACAATCGGTTGCAGCCGGCGACATGCGTGCATAGCTTCGCCCCGAGTCACAACCCCGGTGGCTCGTTGGAGGAGCGCGTTGACCAGCGAAGATCGTCTGGAGTATCTCGGGCAGATCGCTGCCTGGTACTACGAGGACGACCTCGATCAAATCGAGATCGGTCGCAGAATCGGCAAGTCGAGGTCGATGGTGTCCAGGCTGTTGCGTGAAGCCCGCGACGCCGGTCTGGTCCAATTCCGGGTCCGCTACCCACTCCGGCGCGACTCCCTGCTCGAGGACGAGTTGCAGCGCACGTTCGGCCTGCAACACGCCCGCGTTCTCGCTGGAACACGCGACCTCGAGTACGACGGCATGATGCGGCGGCTCGGGCGTCTCGCCTCCCGCGCACTCGAGCGCCGGCTCCATTCGCAGATGCGCGTCACCGTCGGATGGGGAGCGGCGCTCTACCACATCACGAGAGCGATGCCCGAAATCCAACTCGACGACGTCATGGTGCTCCAGGCCATGGGTTCGGTTGGTGACGGCGATCCCGCCATCGACGGGGCAGATCTCGCCAGACGCATGGCAACCCGGCTCAATGGTGATTTCCGCTCGCTCGCCGCGCCGCTCTTCGTCGATCGGGAGAGGACTGCGCAGTCTCTTCTCTCCGATCGCACGATCTCCGCAACCCTGGCCCTGGCCCGGTCGGCCGAAGTTGCCGTCACCGGAATCGGCAGCATCGACTCCAGCCTCTCCGGTTTGCGTCGCGCCGGCTACTTCGACGACAGCCAGCTCGACCAACTCCGCGGCGAGGGGGTCGTCGGGGATTTGATGGGATACCTGCTGGACGAGAACGGGGTCGTGTTGAACATCCCACAGAACCAGAAGGTGGTGGCGCTCAGGCCCGAAGAGCTCACCGAGATCGAGACGGTCGTCGGCGTCGCCGGCGGCGCAGCCAAGGCGGCAGCGATTCTGGCTGCCCTGAGGGGCGGCTACCTCGATGTCATCGTCACCGACTCCGTGGCCGCGGAAGCCATTCTCGCGTTGAACCATGCACCCAACGATCTCACAGGAGTGACCTGATGTTCGAGCCCACAACCATCGCCATCGTCGCAGCGCTGTTCGTCGTCTGGACCGTGCAGATCTTCCTCTCCAACCAGCAGATGAACCGCTTCAACAAGCGGACCATGCAGCTCCGGCGACAGGGTTCGCTCATGGCCATCGGCGTGGCAGGAAACATGTACCGGCGCAAGGTGTACGTCGCCGTGGTCATCGACGACGACGCCAAGGTCGTTGCGGCCGAATCACTTTCCGGATTCACCGTCCTGGCCACTGCGAAGCCGGTTCCTGGGGTCGCCGGCCTCGATCTCTGGGAGATCGGCCGGGGCCACCCGTCAGCAGGGATTCCGAGCAAGACCTGGGCGGCGATCGATCACGCCGCAGGGTTCCTCCGGAAGAAGGTCGACCCGGTCCGGGCGGCTGCCATGGAGCGCGACTC
>JAHEIN010000111.1:0-1772 GCA_024639335.1 bacterium
GATGCCGATCAAACGCGCACGGGTCGACACCCGCGGCGGCATCGCCTATGACGTGTTCTGGGTCGACCGGTTGCCATCGGACCGCGCTCCACTCGAACGCGACATCCTCGAAGTGCTCGAAAGCGGAAACTGACAGCCGACGAGCGGCGACCGTCGATCAGCCCAATCGTCCCAGGGCGACCATGACATGGAATGCAATGCCGGTCACCATTGCGTCCTCGTCGAAGCGCACCAGGTTCGAGTGGTTGAACGGGCTGGTTTCCGGAGTGAGATCCGGTGGGCAGGCCCCCAGGAAGAACATCGCCCCCGGTACTTCCTGGAGGACGTAGCTGAAGTCTTCGGCCCCCATGATCGGGTCCGGGAGACTGACCACACGCTCACTTCCCACGAGGACCTGAGCCGCAAGCATCAGTTCGGCAGCTGCCTTCGGGTCGTTGACCGTGACCGGATAGCTGTGATCGAACGTGGTCTTGGCCGTCGCCCCGTGTGCGGCGGCCACACCATCGGCAACTCTGGCGACGAGCTCGTGCATCAGTGCCCGTGTCTCCGCCGACAGCGCTCTGATCGTCCCGCGCAACGCCACTTGTTCGGGGATGATGTTGTGAGCGTTGCCCGCCTCGACCATCGTGAACGTGCAGACCGCAGGATCGAAGACGCTGACGTTTCGAGTGACGGCAGACTGAACCGACATGATGATCTCGGCCGCCGCCGCGACCGGATCGTTCGCAGCGTCAGGTCTCGATGCATGCCCTCCAGCGCCCGTCACGACGATGTTCAAATGGTCTGCGGATGCCATCATCGTGCCCGACCTGCCGGCAATCACACCGGACTCGAACATCGTCGTCACGTGGATCGCCATCGCCAGTGAAGGCTTCGAGCCGGCGGAGTCGAGCAGCCCCTCTTCGAGCATGAACCTCGCGCCGTGATAACCCTCCTCTCCCGGCTGAAACATGAAGATGACAGCACCGGAGAGGTCAGAGCGGCGCGCGCTCAGTACTCGGGCGGCTCCGACGAGCATCGCCGTGTGGAGATCGTGTCCACAGGCGTGCATCGTATCACCCGTCACGCTGGCGAATTCGAGCGCTGTGTCCTCCCGAAGCGGGAGGCCGTCCATGTCTCCCCTCAACAGGACGGTGGGCCCTTCGGCGTTCCCCCTCAAGATGGCGACGACACCACCCGTGGTCTCGTGCTCGATGATCTCGAGCGGTAGTCCGGCGAGCGCCTCGAGCACCAGCGTCTTGGTGCCGGGGAGCTCGAGCCCGACCTCGGGGTTGCGGTGAAGGGCTCGACGCAGCTCGATGATCTCCGGCAGGATGGCCCGGGCTTCTTCGATGATCGATTCTCTCATGCGCTCACGGTAGGTCACGTGATGTCCAGGGCGTACTCGTCGCCGTCGTGAGCAAATTCCAAGCGTTCGAGAAACCGACGATGAACGGCCGTGTCCGCCCGGGTCACCACTCGTTCGATCCGATGGTCCCGCAGGACACCCCGGCCGCTGCCGAACAGCACCCGAGCGTTCTTGAGGTCTCGGTAGTCGCGACCTGCGTAGTCGATCTCGACCCTTGCGGTGGTCCCCTCGATGGAGGCGACGAACACGCCCGCCGGGACCATGTCCCGGAATACGACCAGCCGCAACTGTTCGGAATGAGGGTCGTACCGGTAGCCCGGCCACACCGCTTCGATGTCGGACGCGTTGTGTTCGAGATACCGCTGCAGGAACTTCGACCCGGCGTCGACTTCGACGACATCGAACCGGGCTTCGTGGGAGAGCA
>JAHEIN010000111.1:1872-9309 GCA_024639335.1 bacterium
GTGTGGGTGATGATCGGCGACAGATCGAGGCCGCCCTCGATGAACACACCCATCTTGTACCACGTGTCGTACATCTCCCGCCCATAGACGCCTTTCAGCGTCAGGCTGTGAAAGATCACGATGCTCCAGTCGATCGGGACCGCATCGGGCAAGAGCCCGAGGAGAGCGATCCTGCCACCGTGGATCATCACAGGCAGGATCGAACGCAGGGCCTCGGGTGCACCGGACATCTCCAGGGCGATGTCGAATCCCTCGTGGATGTCGAGCCCAACCATGACCTCGGCCAGATCCTGGCGTGCGACGTTGACCGTGTGGGTCGCCCCCAGCTTCGATGCCAGCCCCAGGCGGTAGTCGTTCACATCTGTCACCACCACATGCCGCGCCCCGACATGGCTGGCGATCGCAGCGGCCATGCACCCGATCGGCCCGGCGCCTGTGATCAAAACGTCTTCGGCTGCGAGGTCGAACTCGAGCGCCGTGTGAGTGGCGTTGCCGAAGGGATCGAATATCGAGCCCATTTCCAGTGCGACATGATCGGGCAGCGTGAAGACGTTCGCTGCCGGGATTGCGATGCGCTCTGCAAACGCCCCGGCCCGATCAACCCCGATCCCGAGGGTGTTGGGGCAGAGGTGTCGTCTCCCGGCCCGACAATTGCGGCAATGCCCACATGTGAGATGGCCTTCGCCCGTCACCCGCTCGCCCACCACCACATCGGTCACGGCCGAGCCGATCGCCGACACGACGCCGCTGAACTCGTGCCCCGCCACCATCCCGACCGGAACGGTGGCGGCGGCCCACTCGTCCCAGTCGTAGATGTGCAGATCCGTGCCGCAGATCGAGGTGTATGCGATGTCGATGAGAACGTCGTTCGGGCCGAGTTCCGGCTCGGGCACTTCCGCCATCTCCAGGCCGGAGGAGGCCGCCCCCTTCACGAGTCCTCTCATGCGACCAGCCCCATCTCGGAGCCGATGGCTGCGAAAGCCGCCACCGTCCGGTCGATGTCCTCGTCGGTGTGGGCGGCGTTCATCTGCGTCCTGATCCGAGCGGTGTCCTTCGGCACGACCGGGTACGAGAAGGCGATCACGTAGATCCCCCTCTCGAGGAGACGGTCAGCCATCTCGGCAGCCGTCGCAGCATCTCCGATCATCACGGGAATGATCGGGTGCCCGGCACCACCGAGGTCGAACCCTGCTGTCGACATGCCTTCTCTGAACCGCCGGGCATTGCGATGCAGCTGCGCCCTCCGCTCGTCTGCCTCGGCCACCAGTCTCAACCCGGCGATCGCGCCGCCCACCAGACCGGGCGCCAGGGCATTGGAGAAGAGATAAGGTCGAGCGCGCTGACGCATGAGCTCGACGACCTCGGTGCGGGCCGCGATGAAGCCGCCCATGCCTCCGCCCAGCGCCTTGCCGAAGGTGCCGGTGAGGATGTCGACCCGGTCGACCACGCCATGGAGCGCCGGGGTACCGCGTCCTCCCGGGCCCACGAATCCGGTGGCGTGGCAATCGTCGACCATCACCAGAGCATCGTGACGGTCGGCGATGTCGCACATGCCGGACAGGTCGGCAATGAACCCATCCATCGAGAACACACCGTCGGTGGCGATCATCACGGTTTCGGCCCCATCGGCGACGGCCTCCGACACCACTCGATCGAGATCGTCGAGATCCCGAGTCCGGTACCGGTACCGGGCAGCTTTGGAGAGCCGAATGCCATCGATGATCGAAGCGTGGTTGAGCGTGTCGGAGACGATGGCATCTCTCTCGCCGAGCAGTGGCTCGAAGACTGCTCCATTGGCGTCGAAACAGGCGGCGAAGGTGATCGACGCCTCTGTTCCGAGGAACTCGGCAGTCTCCCTCTCCAACTCCTGGTGGAGCTCGGTGGTGCCGCAGATGAACCGAACCGAAGCCATGCCGTAGCCATATCGTGTCATCGCGGCGTTTGCCGCTTGGACGAGGCGCGGGTCATCGGCCATCCCGAGATAGTTGTTGGCGCAGAAGTTGAGGACGGCCTGGCCGTCCAGGACGGTCACCGTACCCCCCTGCGGCGAGACCAATGTGCGCTCGGTCTTGTAGAGACCCTCCGAGCGGAGCTCGTCGAGCTGGTTGTGGACACGTTCCATGAAACGTTGGCGGGACATGCGGCCAAATCTATCGAGGCGGACTCGCCTGGCGGCTCGTCACGCCGGTTCTGAGTCATGAGTCCTGGGTTGTGAGTCACGTTCGGTGCCCGACCCCAGCCTCACAACGCACAACTCAGGACCCACAGCGGGGTGAGCCGACCACGGCGAACCCCGCCGCCGTCCACACGGCCGCCATCCGCGGCCGAGGGCGGGAAACCTCCTCGACCCGGCTCGGCGCAGGACGGCTACGACCGACTACGTCAATGCGATCACAGAATGGTTGCAGCCATCTCGGCGAGCGGGCTTCTGATCGACCGCTCCAGAATGACGTGCCCGAAGAGCGGCGATCCTCGGAACTTCTCGATGAGCGCCGCCATCCCACCGTAGGGAGAGACATAGGGGTTGTCGACCTGGGAGAGGTCACCGCACAGGATCACCTTCGAGTCCTTCGCCAGACGGGTCATGATCACCTTGAGCGTCGACAATTCGAGATTCTGCGCCTCGTCGATGATCACGATCTCTCCCGTGATGGACCTCCCGCGCAGATACGTGACGGCTGCCATCTCGAGCTCGCCGCGCTGGATGAGCTCTTCGATTGCGGCGCGCGCTCCATCGGCACCGGCATCGGAGAACAGCGCATGCAGATTGTCGTACACCGCTGCCATCCACGGTGACAGCTTCTCGTCGAGATCGCCCGGCAGGAAACCCAGCTCCTGGCGTCCCACCGCCACGAGAGGACGGTAGATCGAGACCTTGCGGTATCTGTCCTGCTCCAGCACCTGCTCCAGGGCGGCGGCCAGGGCGAGGAAGGTCTTCCCCGAGCCCGCCATGCCCATCATCGACACTGCGGGGATGTCGGGATCGAGCAGTTGGTGCATCGCGATCGTCTGCCGGAGGTTCTTCGGCTCGACGCCGAAGGCGCGTGGAGTGTGAGAAACCCGTTCGACGGTGACCACCGGGTTGGCATCGATCACCCGGGCCAGGGCAGATCGGCTCAGTCCCGCACGCAAGACGACGAACTCGTTCGTGAGTCCCTCGACACCGTCCAGTTCCAGCTTCCCTTCCGCGAACAACCGGTCGATGAGCTCGCCGGAGCACTCGTGCTCGATCACGCCCGTTGCCAACTCGTCGACCTGAACCGTGTCTGCCCGATAGTCCTCGACGGTGACTCCGAGCTGGGCTCCCTTGATCCGAAGCGAAGCATCCTTGGTGACGAGCACCGTGTCGCCGCCTCCGTCGTTGAGATTGAGGCAAGCGGCGAGGATCCGATGGTCCGGGGTCGTCGGGTCGAGGACCGTGGGGAGCCGGGCCGAGACGATGCTGTTGAGCTCGATGCGAAGCGAGCCTCCGCCAGGGAGCGACGCGGGCTCGCTGAGACCACCCGGCTCGGAGGCACCGAGGTCCTCGAGAAGCCGAATCGAGCGCCGAGCGTTGGTCCCAACCTCGTCCATCCGAGCCTTCTTGCGATCGAGCTCCTCCACGACGACGAGCGGGAGAACCACCTCGTGCTCGTCGAATCGGAGGATGGACTGCGGGTCGGCGAGCAGGACACAAGTGTCCAGGACATAGGTGGTGGCCACGTGGGATTCGACTCCTGGCGTTGGTCGGTTGTCAGCGCTTCCACATGTTGCCACCCAGCGCGCGAAAACCAAGGACCGCTCGTAGGGCGAGGGAACCAGCTGCTGTGCCGACTACCGCCGGATCACGGGGCCCGTCGCGGCACGTCAAGAGTTCTCGTACACCGTCCACCAGTTGCCGTCGGGATCGACGATGGTGAACTGGCGTCCGCCCCACCACGGTTCCCAGATGTCTTCGATCGGTGACTCACCGGCCGACCTCGCCCGCTCGTACATCTCGTCCGCCGAGTCGACGTGGAGATAGAGCGAGACCGCCCCGCCGTTGCCGACTCGATCCGAGACCTGTCGGAGATATTGCTGGTTGTCTGCGATCTGGGTCGGGATGATCGTGATCATGAGACGAATGTCCCCGAGTCCGAGCTGGAACCAGGTCGGATCCTCCTCCGGATTCCGCTGTCGTTCGGTGAATCCCAACGACTCGTACCACGCCTTCGATGCGGCGAGGTCACTGACCCAGAGATGTGGTTCGATTGCGTGCGCCATCGCCGAATCATTGCACGCCGAAGACGTCCTTGTCTCTCCGTCCTCGACTGACGGTTGTGACGTCCCTCAGACGAGTTGAAACAACGACACGAACTGGGGGCTGGACAGGAGGTTGAACTCGCTGTGGAGCTCCCCAAAGCCGAAGGGCTCGGCGAGCGCTCGTACCCGGCTGGGCCAGAGCCAGTTGCAATGCACCTGCGTGGCCTTGAGCGGGTTGTTGTGGAGGATCACGGCCGTTGGGATGGCCCATATCCCCTTGATCGGCTCGGCCGGGTAGATGTACAGCGCAGTGCCGCCGGGTTTGAGCACCCTGGCCATCTCCGAGAACGCCGCCTCGATCGGGGGGATGTGCTCGATGGCGTGGACGGAGACGAGTTTGTCGAATGAGTCGGTCTCGAACTCGAGGTGGGAAGCATCCATCGTGGTCACACCCTCGGTGACGGCATGCTCGGCGGCCTGGGGGTTGGCGTCGATCCCCACGGCCTCGACTTCCTTGTCGCGCAGGCGCTTGGTGAGGTGTCCCCGGCCGCAACCGACTTCCAGCACACGTTCGCCCGGCTTCGGCCCCAGGAGTCTGTCGACGGTCACCAGATGGCGCGGGTCCCACCGGTTGACGAGTGCGTAGCGCTTCGAGTCGTAGCTCATGTCTGTTCGAGATGGGGAGCGATTGCGTAATCCATCAACATCGGCCCACCCGCCGGAAATGCGATGTGGGTGACGCCGGTGTTGGGGGAGACCGCGAGATTCGACTGGATGTCGGTGGTGTTGCCGAGAATGTGCGCAACCGCGGCCTTGATGGCTGCTCCGTGCGAGACGATCGCCGTGCGTTCCGTCGGGTCGATTGCGACCGCTCCGAGGAATCCGGCCAAGCGGGCGATGAGTGCGGCGAACGTCTCGCCGGTGTGCCCGCGCGGGAGGTCTTCTCCGTCTGCATAGATGCGCTTGAGCATCTCGAGATCCTCAGCTTCCATCTCGGAGGTGAGCACGCCCTCCCACTCGCCGAACGACTGCTCCATGAGGCGGTCGTCGTAGATCACACCGTTGGTCGAAGCCAGGACGGCTGCGGTCTCGCGGGCACGCTGGATCGGCGACGAGATGACTCGATCGACCGGCCCGTACCAGGACGCGAGAAGCCTCGCCTGCTCATGGCCGTCGTCGTGCAGCCCCCAGCAATGCTGGCCCTGTATTCGCCCGGTCTTGTTGGCCTCGGTCACGCCGTGCCTGATCATGCCGGCGATCGGCGTTCCCTCCTCCCGAAGGCGGCGGGTCGCCCCGACGTCGTTGCCGAGGTGGGTGGCATCGTTGAATCGACTGATTCTGGGGCGGCCCTGGGATCGGCCTGGCTCGCCGGCGAGCACCGTCATCGCCGTGTTCGTCGTGATCGGGAAGGTCCGGCGACCGCCGACCCGCCCGAAGTAGCGCCCGACGATGGCATCGATCAAACCCCCATGGGTGAAGACCAGCGCATGCCCGTCATCGCCGAGCTCTTCGACGAGGCGATCGAATGCGTCCAGGCTGCGTTCCTCGAATTCTGCGATGGTCTCGCCGGTCTCCCCGAAGCTCACGGCCTCGCCACGACGGATCGCTTCGAGCAGGTTCGGGTGGCGTTCGGCGACCTCGGAGAACGTCCGTCCCTCCCAGGCACCGAGATCCATCTCCCGCCAGGACTTCTCGATGCGAGTCGGTGAGTGGCCGGCGAGCTCGGCTGTCTCCTGCGTTCTCGACAGATCCGACGAGACCACTACGTCGAAGATCTGGTCAGCCAGGCGCAATCCGAGCGAACGGGCCTGATCCCGGCCATCCGGGGCGAGCACGGCGTCACCCTGCCCCTGCCAGATGCCGGCGGCGTTGGCTTCAGATTGCGCATGGCGTACGAGCGTGATGGAAGAAGTCACATCAGGAAGTATCGCGTGAACACGTGGATAGACACGAAAACGGGGTATGGCCGTCGCGGCCACACCCCGCTCGAACACGGAGCGATCAGATGAACGCTGAAGCGAAGATGAGTGCAACGATCGTCATGACCTTGATGACGATGTTCATTGCTGGACCGGACGTGTCCTTGAACGGATCGCCCACGGTGTCACCGATGACGGCCGCCTTGTGCTGATCTGATCCCTTCCCACCGTAGGCACCAGACTCGATGAACTTCTTGGCGTTGTCCCACATGCCGCCGGAGTTCGACATGAAGATGGCGAGGAGGAACCCGGTGACGAGCGCGCCGGCCAGGAAGCCGCCGAGCATCTCGACATCGTAGAAACCGATGATCAGCGGCAGCGCAACGGCGAGCGAGCCAGGGATCACCATCTCGCGCAGTGCCGCACCCGTGGCTATGTCGACACACTTGGCGTACTCGGCACGTACCCCTTCACGGCCCTCCTTGAGCCCGGGGATGTCGCGGAACTGACGCCGCACCTCCTCGATCATCTTGAAGGCTGAACGCCCAACTGCGTTCATCGTCATCGCAGCGAACAGAAACGGAAATGCGCCACCGAGGAAGAGGCCGATCGTCGTGGTCGCCTTCGTCAGGTCGATCGTGTCGAGTTGGACTGCCCGGGTGAAGGTCGAGAACAGCGCCAGCGCCGTCACGGCCGCCGAGGCGATGGCGAAACCCTTCGCAACGGCGGCAGTCGTGTTGCCGAGTGAGTCCAAGGCATCGGTGGCTTCGCGGACCTCAGGTTCGAGGTGTGCCATCTCGGCGATTCCCCCGGCGTTGTCGGCGATGGGACCATAGGCGTCGACGGAGATCGTGATGCCGAGCGTCGCCAGCACACCGATTGCGGCTACTGCGACCCCGTAGATGCCGCCGCCGTCGATGTCGCCGAACGCGAGCTCCCCACCCCAGAACGCTACGCCGACGCCGACTGCCACGACAGCAACCGAGAAGGCAGCGGATCTCATACCCTCGGCGATGCCGGCGATGATCACTGTTGCAGGTCCGGTCTCTGACTGTCGGGAGACCTCCTTGACCGTCTTGAAATGGTCCGAGGTGAACCACTCGGAGATCTTTCCCACGAAGTAACCGACCACGAGACCGCCGACCACCGAGATCCACAGACCAAACGGGTTCTCGAGACCGGCGTCCCCGAACACCCAGTACACGAGGCCAAGAACGGCCGCTGCTGTGACGATCAGCGAGAAGTTGGTGCCGCGATGGAGTGCTGCTGCGAGATGATCGGCGTCCTTGGCCTTCAC
>JAHEIN010000112.1 GCA_024639335.1 bacterium
GGAAGGCTGGCGCTCGCACCTACGTAGTGCACGTTGTCGAAAGGGCTCTTGTGATTGAGCCGGCCCATGTTCACGTGCTCGACATCGAGCGGTGTCACGTAGCAGTTCCCCTTCGGAGCCCATACGTAGTACTCGTTCGTCAACGGCGTGCCAACGGTCTTCACGACGATGTGATTCGATAGGTCCGGGACGAACTCGGATTCCACGACCGCAATGATCCGATCGGCGAACTCTTCCTTCGCAGCCTGATACGCCTGCTCACTCCCCGAGCGCAGGCTGGCGAACATGTCGTAGGAGCATGGTGCGACCATGACCAACTGGCTGCCACCCTCCGGAGCGATCCTGTCCTCGTGGTGCCGGAGTGTTGGGGCGTTGAAGAAGAAGTAGGGGCGTTCTGGTATCGAATCTGCCAGCTGGGCGTCGTAGACCTGGTTCAGGTCCGTTGCCGGGTGCCAGAACACATTGTCCTCGCCAAGGCCGAACTCGCTGAGATCGATGTCATCGAGCCCGAGATACACGCTCACGACGCTCGGTCCGTACTCGTAGTTCAGCTTCTTCCTGAATCGCTTGGGAAACCGTTCGTTCCCGATGAGCCCCAGACTGAGCTGGGCATCCATCCCCAACAGGAACGTGTCGGCTGTGAAGGTCTGCCCGTCCGCCGTCGTGAGTGATCGAGCGACACGGTCGCGAACGTCGATGCCTGTCACCTCCGTCGAAAGCAGCGCTCGACAGCCAGGCTGACCCTCCACGACACCCAAGAGCGCGTCCATCACGTGTTTGAAGCTCTGCTCGGGGTAGTAGGCGCCCTGGTTGTAGCTTCCGACCCCGCCGGCGTGAGCGAGGAGGGACAGATCACGAGGCGGCGTGAAGAAGATCGCACTCTGGCCGGCGAGAATCAGTCGCAGCTCGACCGGGAATTCGAGCTCGTCGAAGAGATCTTCGAGGGTCCACCTCGAGTATCGGAGGAGGCTCGAGAAGCGCCAGGGGCGCGAGAGCACCGTTCGCCACGAGAAGCCGATCGGGAGTGCGTACATCTGGCGATGGATCGCGTCGATGACCCCGTAGTACCGGCTCAGGTTGCGGCTGTGGGAAGGGAACAACTCACTCAATCGCAGGAACTCGCGATCGAATCCACTCCCGATCGTGTAGTCCATCTCGGGACCGACGATCCTGTCGAAACCCCGCGGATCGAGGCGCCGAAAGGTGACCTCGGAACCGAGGCCCACTTTGTCGAGCATCTTCGTCACACGCTCACCTGGACCGCAGTCCCAGACGTAGTGGAGTTCAGCACAGAAAGCGAAGCCCCGCTGGAGAAACGTGTGGCCGTATCCACCGGGCAGATAGTGCTGGTCGAAGATGATCACCGTCTGGCCTGCCGTCGCCATGAGCGCTCCGAGCGTCAGGCCGCCGACACCCATGCCGACGATCGCGTAGTCGTAGTGCTCGATCGCGGCGCCATCCATGACGATTCATGAAAGCAAACTGAACGGGGCAAAGCGGCCCGCAGGCGTAACTCTCCTTTGCATCGAACACACGAGGTGTGCGAAGGAGCGACACCGAGGGTCGCCGACTTCTTCCGGTCAGCGACAGCTACAACGAGACATGCCCCCTCCGGTAGGGCACTGCATTGTGCGGGTGGAGGGACTCGAACCCCCAAGGGCTTTCGCCCACCAGGACCTAAACCTGACGCGTCTTCCAATTCCGCCACACCCGCGAGGCTTCTCCATTCTGACAGAGATCAGCTCCGGTCTGGATCGGCACCGAGCGCGGCTGCGAGAGCGCGCAAGGCCAAAGCGCGATGCGAGACGCGATGCTTCTCCTCAGAGCCCATCTCGGAGAACGTGCGCCCACCCACGCTGAAGACCGGGTCGTAGCCGAAGCCTCCGGCGCCGCGTCGCTCCGTCGTGATTTCCCCCTCCACGACGCCTTCGACGGTGAGTTCCCGGCCGGACTCGTCAACGAGTGCGATGGCGGTCCTGAACCGAGCCGTCCGCCGCTTCACACCTTCCATCTCTCTCAGGAGCTTGGTGACGTTGTCCGAGTAGCTGGCCTCCGGGCCGGCGTACCGTGCGGCGTGGACGCCAGGCTCGCCACCCAGGGCATCGACCTCGAGCCCAGTGTCGTCCGCAACTGCCGTCAGGCCCGTAGCACTGCGAACGGCGTGCGCTTTGAGAAGTGCGTTGCCGATCAGGGTCGGCTCGGTCTCTTCAACGTCCGGCCAGTCGAGGCCGCGCACGATCTCTCGCACGAGACCGAGCCCACCGAGAACTTCCTCGACCTCGGCGATCTTGTCGGGATTCTTGGATGCGACGACGATTCGGTCGATCACTGCTCGGTGGCGGCTTTCTGAGCCTCGACGAGCTCGTCGATCCCGCCGGCGGCGAGATCGAGCATCTCATCGAGCTCCTCTCTCGTGAATGGAGCACCTTCGGCCGTCCCCTGGACCTCGATGAGCAGGCCACGCCCTGACATCACGACGTTCATGTCCACCTCGGCGCCCACGTCGTCCACATATTCGAGATCCAGCAGCGTGACGCCGTCGACGAGCCCAACCGAGACCGCAGCCACTTGATCGATGATGGGATTCCTTGCCATGGTGCCCTGCGCCACCGCCCACTCGAAGGCCTGATGCAATGCGATCCAGGCACCGGTCACCGAGGCGGTGCGGGTTCCGCCGTCGGCCTCGATCACGTCGCAATCGACGCGCACCATCGCCTCGCCCATGGCCTTCATGTCGACGACTGCTCGCAGCGCCCGCCCGATCAGCCGAGAAATCTCCTGCTGCCTGCCCTTCGTGTACGAGTCCCTGCGGATGCGGCTGTTGCTCGATCCCGGCAGCATCCCATACTCCGCCGTGACCCAGCCCTTCCCCGAACCCTTCATCCATCGCGGCACGTCCGCTTCCACGATGGCGGTACAGAGCACCCGGGTCTTCCCCATCTCGAGCAGGACTGAGCCCGGCGTCGCCTCGGTGAAACCCAGATGAAGTCTCACCGGGCGAAGCTCATCGGGTTCTCTGGTTCTCGTCATGGGTCAGACCTCGTGGGTTGTTCCGGGGACCGCCGCCATGACGGTTCGCCCGAAGGTGGTCTCTGCCTCCCGGACCGACATGAGCGTCTCGAGGTGCGGAGGGATGTGCGTCAAGAGCAGTCTGGTCGCTCCGATGCGCGATGCGATCTCGCCGGCTTGCGCTGCGGTCAGGTGGAGCCCAGACCCCTCTCCGCTCGGCGTTCCCTGCATGGTCGCCTCGCAGACGAGCAAGTCGACGGCACCCACACTGGCTTGCCAGGATCCTCCCGGTCCGGTGTCGGCGGTGTAGAAGATGGTGCGACCGTCGGCCGCGAAGCGGAATCCCAGCGTCGGCGCCGAATGGTCCATCTCGACCGGTTCGATCTCGATGCCTCCTACCCGATGTCGTTCACCGCCCTCGGAAACGTGAATGTCGAACGCGCGGTCGATCGCATGGTCGTGTCCAGCATCGAGAAAACCCTTCACATGGTCGATCACCGACCGGTTGGCGATCAGCGTCAGGCCTTCGATCGGGCGGGGGCGATAGGTGAGAGCGTGAAATGCCGCGAAGAGATCGGTGCAGTGGTCGGGATGCCGGTGGGAGATGACGACGGCATCGAGATCATCCGGATTCATCACGTCGAGGAGCGCCTGGAAGCTTCCCGGCCCGGCGTCACACCAGATGGACGTCGATCCATGCGTGATCAGGTACGAGGAGGCGGGGTTGGTCTGGGACGGATAGGTCCCACTCGATCCCAATACGGAGAGTTGCACCGAGCCGAGTGTACGGGTCAGGGTGCGAGTCGGGCCCGGTGCCACACACCGTCGGCCAATTCGTATCGAATCCGATCGTGCAGTCGGTTGGGCCGGCCTTGCCAGAACTCGAAGGCCTCCGGGTGGACTCTGAGACCTCCCCATTCTGGCGGCCGAGGCGGTGGCCCCTGCATCGAATCCCGGATTGCGGCGACTCGCTCCTCGAGCCATTGACGTGACTCGATCACCGCACTCTGGGGAGAGGCAGCGGCGGAGATCTGGGCGTCCGTCGGGCGACTGGAGAAATACTCGTCTGACTCTTCGTCGCTCACATTCTGGGCCACGCCTTCGATCCGCACCTGGCGGTGGAGCGGATGCCACAGAAACAGCAGGCAGATCCGTGGGTTTCCAGCGATGTCGGTTCCCTTTCGAGACGAGCGGTTGGTGTAGAACACGAAGCCTTCGGAGCCGAACGACTTCAACAGCACGGCACGTGAGCTGGGTGAGCCCTCAGAGCCCACGGTTGAGAGGACCATCGCGTTCGGCTCGTCCACCTCGGATGCGATGGCCTGGGAGAACCAGCGGTCGAATTGAACCACTGGATCGGCCTCGGCGTCTGCCATCGTGAAAGGAGCGCTCTCGTAGTCGGTTCGAAGCTGCTTGATCCGATCAGACACGTCCGTGACGCTACTGCGCCGCCGCAATCACCAAGTATCCGGTACCGCCAGGCATTCCTACACTTGCTCCCATGAAGGACCCGTCGGCCTCACTCCTCACGATGCTCGGGCGCTCGATCGCACGGCACTGTCCACGTTGCAGCGGATCGGGGATCTTCGCCAACTGGGCCGCGTTGGAAGAGTTCTGTCCTACCTGCGGCTTCAAGTTCGAGCGCGAGCCCGGCTACTGGGTTGGCGCGCTCATCATCAACATGGCTGTGGCGCTCATCGTCTTTCTGGTGACCCTGGTGGGAGGCATGGCGTTGTTCTGGCCGGACGTCCCATGGAATGCGCTGTCGGCGGCAACGATCGGAGTCATGCTGGTGGTGCCGATCGCGTTCTACCCCTGGTCGAAGGGCATGTGGATGGCGATCGAGCTGAGTTATCACAGGCTGGAGGAAAAGGAACAGTTCGAAGCCTCTCTACGCGCATCAGGTGACACGAGCAAATGAGGCTCATCCGATGCTCACAGTTCACAGTTCACAGTTCTAAGTCTCAGAACTCGCCGGCCGAGCGACTCCGCCGAGGCCGCATTCACCAACTGTTCACTGTCGACTGTCAACCGTGAACCCGGGCGGCAGCCCGTTCACATTCGCTTTGCGATTTCCTCCAACATCACCTCGGTGGCACCACCGCCGATCGAGTGGATGCGGGCATCCCGGTACATACGCTCGATTGCGCTCTCGGTGAGATAGCCCATGCCGCCGTGGAACTGCACACAGTCGTACATGACGCGATTCACCAACTCCCCTACGACGGCTTTGACCATCGAGACCTCCTTCACGGCATCCTGGCCCTGCTCCATGAGCCATCCCGAGTGATAGACGAGGTGACGGGCGGCATCGACCTCTCCCGACCGCATCGCCAGCCGCTGGCGGACCGCTTGTTTGTCCCACAGCGTCGTGCCGAAAGCCTTGCGGTTTCTGACGAAGTCGACCGTCAGCTCGATCGCCTTCTGCGCTTCACCGAGCGCCGCCGCCCCGAGAACGAGGCGTTCGTTCTGGAAGTTGTTCATGATGGAATAGAAGCCCTTGTCGAGCTCGCCGATGACGTTCTCGGCGGGGATCCAGGCGTCGTCGAAGCTGAGCTCTGCGGTGTTGGAGCTGCGCCAACCCATCTTGTCGAGCTTTCGGCTCGCAGAGAATCCCTCCGTGTCGCTCGGAACGGCGAAGATCGTGATTCCGCGGGACGGCTTGACGTCGGTGTTGGTCTTGGCGGCGATGAAGAGCAGGTTGGCGATGCCGCCATTGGTGATGTAGAGCTTGGAGCCGTTCAGTCGATAGCCGTCGCCATCGCGCGTGGCGGTGGTTCGAATCCCAGCGACATCCGAGCCGTGATCGGGCTCGGTGACGCCGATGGCGGTGAAGATCTCGCCGGTCAGCATGTCGGGCAGCCACCGCCGTTTCTGTTCGTGACTGCCGTAGTTCAACAGGTAGGGCATGGCGAGATCGGTGTGCACGATGGCTGTGGCGGTGAACCCGCCATAGGTCCCGCGTCCCAGCTCTTCTGCGAACACGACCGAGGCGAGCGCCCCCATGCCGATCCCGCCGAACTCCTCGGGGGCCCTGAGGCCGAAGAAGCCGATCTTGCCCATCTCTTCGATCAGGTGCTGTGGCACCTCGCCGGCCTGCTCCCACGCATCTCCGCGCCCCACCACCTTCTCCTCCACGAAACGTCGGGTCTGTGAGCGGATCGCAGCGAGGTCCTCGGTTTCGTAGATGGTGGTGGTCATGTCGCCTTCCTGGAATCTGGTTCTACCGTACCGGGAATGCAGCGCACCACGACCCTGATCGCGACCGTTGGACGGGCATTCGATCTGCCCGTCGAGCGCGCTGCCGCTGCTGCCGAGAACGTGGCCAGGGAAGTGGCGCCGGAACCGGTGGAATCGCTTCCGGATTGGGTCGAGAAGCTCCGCTCGGCGTGGAGGGCTGCACAGCGTCGCTCGACGATCTACACCGTCCTCACCCTCGACCCGCTTGGACCGGTCGTAAGGGAGTGGGCGAGGCGTCTCGAGGCGAAACAGTCCGACCTCGAGTTGGCGATCGGGCTGACCACCGACGCCCCGATGCCCGACTTCTACCTGGTCGACCCAGCCATCTCAGGCGCAATCTCGCACTGGTATCTCGATCATCTGGCCAAGCTCGCTCCCCGTCGCGTGATCCTCACCGAACCAACCGCGGCCGCCGTGCTGGAGGCAGTGCGCAGGCTCCCCTACGGAAGAGCGTTGCCGAAGACGGCGGATGTCATCGAATCCGCCCGTACCTACGTACCAGTGCCGGAGCTCTCTTCTCAGCCAGAGGCCACGCTCCTGCATTGATCGAACACACGTTCGATACGGCGGTGCGATCTCGATCGGTCACCCCTACGGCATGTCGGGCGCTCGCATGGTCGGTCACGCCCTCCTCGAAGGGAAGCGGCGGGGCTCCAAGTACGTCGTGGTCACGATGTGCATCGGCGGCGGGCAAGGAGCAGCCGGTCTCTTCGAAGTCGCCTGACGCTCAGTCCCAGCGGACTCCTGCGGACACGTCCCAGGTCGAGCTCGACCAGGATCGGCCGGACCAACTCGTTCCGGACCAACTCGTTCCGGACCAACTCGTTCCGGACCAACTCGTTCCTGACCACGACAGTCCCGACCGGGACTTGTCGGACCAGCTGAGGCCCGACAACGACAAGCCTGACCACGACTAGCCGCTCCACGAGGTGCCAGACCACGACAGGCCGGACCAGGAGAGACCGCTCCAGGAGCTGCCCGACCACGAGGTGCCGTTCCAGTCGCCACCCGACCACGAGGTCCCGGCGCCGAGGCCTGAGCCCACGAGGACGCATCCCAGGGCTGGCCGAAGATGTCCTGTTCGCCCTCGAGCACGACGCCGTCGAATTCGACGTGATCCGAGCCCCTGGAGAACTCGAGGGACCCAAGCCCCGCCGAAGCCAGCTCGCGCTGGGTCGCCTTCCCCAGCAGCAGCTCGCGATCACCGATCGGGTGTCTTCGACTCCCCTCGAGTCAGCCCTCCTCGACGATCACCCTGGCCTTCATCCACGGGTGAGGCGTGCAGAAGTACTCGAAGTCCCCTGCCGTGTTGAAGGTGAAGCTGAACATCTCTCGTTGATCCATGAATCCGGAATCGAACGAGCCGTCGAGCGCCGTCACCGTGTGCTGTTGGTCGTCTTCGTTGATCCATGTCACCGTGGTCCCGACGGGAACCCTCAAAACGTTCACCGAGTAGTCGGGGATCGCCTCATCCTCGGAGAATTCGTCGCCGGCGGGCTGCTCCTGGAAGGTCCAGGATCCAGCCATGATCTCGACCGTCTCGCCTTCGGGGATCGGCGCGTTGGCGTCGGTGGCAGGCTCCGCAGGTTCCGCCTCGAAGATCTCGGTGTCGGGATCTCCCTCGACGGTCACGATGCCGATGGCGCCCTTGTCGAACGTCCGCGTCAGGGCATGGTCGACGAGAACGATGTTCGACGGAACCTGTCCGATGAGATCGGCCACGACGCCCCCGCCCGCCGGCACGAGCGTCGTCTGTGACCCGCGAAGCGGCTCGTTCAACAATGCCGCCTCGGGCCACACGGCGTCCCAGTGTGAACCGATCGGATGGAAGTTCGAGGCGAGGTTCAGTCCGGCATTGACGAAGTAGAAGCGGGCGCGGTCGCCGACGTCGATCTTCAGGGCGTTGTCACCGGTGAGTGCGCCCTTCGCCCCGTTGAACACGACCATCGTCGGGTGCTCGTCCGTCATTGCCGATCGATCCAGCTCTCGAACTGCGCCGTCTTCGCCTGTGAGGTAGTACTCGGACTGGACCACATAGAACTCTGCGTCTGCCTCTGCCGGCAGCGGATCGACGGGGTCGATCAGGATGCCGCCGTACATGCCATGGGCGATGTGCGCGGGAACGTCACCAGCGGCGCAGTGATACATGAACATTCCCGGGTACAGCGCCCTCGCCTCGATCACCGCGCTCTCGCCGGGCGCCACCGTCGTGTCGGCAGCCCCACCGCCTTGCCCTGTGACGGCGTGGAAGTCGACGTTGTGGACCCCGGTGTTCGTGGCCGGATTGTTGATGACAAATCGCAAGATGTCGCCGACGCGAGCCCTGATCATGGGGCCGGGCGTGCCGGCAGAGAAGGTCTTTTCGTCGCCTGAGATCCGATAGCCCCAGGTCTCGAACTCGATGCCCGTTGCCGGGTCGATCGCCGTCACTTGCTCGACGACGTCGAATTCGACTTCTACCAACGCCTGAAACGTTCGGTCGTCGCGGGCAGGAACGTCGGGTGCATAGCTCACGGCCCTCGCCGTCGCGACGGGTAGGTCGGCCTTGGGAGTCAGCACAGGGATGACAGACCCGAACGAGACCTCCGCTGTCGATCCTGGGCCCGGTGCGGGTATCGGTGCGGCCGCCGGTTGAACGGCCACTTCGGCTGCCGGTAGCACGGCCGTCGACAGTCGGTCGTCGACCAGCGCCGAGACCGTTGCTTGGTCGACACTCTCGTGATCTGCCTGGATCATCAGACCGACGATCGCAAGGCCGGCAGCAGTGAAACCGACGAGCAAGGCGGCCACGATGATCGTGCCCATCGTGAAGTGCGGATGGGCTGGAACTGTTCGAAGTTCGTTCGGTTCGCTCGGTCGGGTAGGACGCGTGGTTGTCGTCACGGTGTCACCTCCACGGTGGCTGGCTCGATTACCGGAGTGTCCGATAGGGTTTCGATGAGTGCGGCGCGAGCGTTCATCCACGCATCGTGGAGAGCACAGAGCTCTCGTCTCGGGCACTCGGCCTTCTCGAGCACGCACCGACCGTCGTCGGTCGG
>JAHEIN010000277.1 GCA_024639335.1 bacterium
ACCGGCCAGTGCTTAGATCTCATCATGGAAACCGATCTGCTTCGCACCTTCGTCCTCGTATCCGAGGAGCTGAATTTCACCAAGGCGGCGAGGCGCCTCCACCTCTCCCAGCCCTCCCTCAGCAGGCGAGTCCGCGATCTCGAGAAGATCGTCGACGGTCGCCTCTTCGACAGGGGTCCGCGCAAGGTGGAGCTGACGCCCTTCGGCGCCCAACAGCTTCCACTCGCTATCGCCGTACTAGCCCAGATCGACGAGTTCGTGGACCAGGCCCGAACGTCCAATCGACGATTGCCACTCGAGGAGAAGTTCGCACATCGATGATTGCTTTCGCCTAGATCGGGGAATACACGCCTTCCCAACGCATTTCACTTGAAGGAGATCTCATGGCCCGTCACGTCATCACCGTCCAAACCTCGCTCAACCCGGAAGAAGCATTCGACTACATGTCGGACATGAGAAACTTCATCGACTGGGATCCCGGCGTGTCCTCCGCTGTGATGGTCGGTGACGGCCAAGTGGAGAAGGGCAGCTCGTTCGACCTTCGCGCCAGTGGCGCCGATCTCACCTACGTCCTCGTCGAATTCGATCGACCCAAGCGAGTCGTGGCAGAAGCCAACACGCCCCGGCTGCGCAGCTACGACATCATCGAGGTCGAAGCGATCGACGGAGGCTCGAAGGTCACGTACGACGCCACTCTCGAAGTCAAGGGGATCTTCAAGATCTTCTCGCCGATCATGGCGTTGCTCTTCGACAGGGTCGTCGCGCAGGCCGAAGAGGGCCTGAGAAAAGCTCTACCCGACGCCGAGAGAGTCTCGTAGACATGTCTGCACGTGCGCTCGATGCGCTCATCGAGGCCCCAATCATCCCGAGCTTCACCTCGATCGGTTACGAAGCGAGGTCGCGGCTGTTCGACTGGAAGCCCATCGACAGTTACGACCTCACCGATCGGACGATCGTCCTCACCGGCGGCACTTCGGGACTGGGGTATGCCGCCGCCGAGGAATACGCCCGTTTGGGTGCGAACCTCGTCATCGTGGCCAGAAACCCCGAGAAGACCGAAGCCGCCGTTGCGCGCTTGAAGTCGGATCACGGGAACCACCGGATCAGCGGCGAGCTCGCGGACATGTCCGATTTGAATCAAGTGCGGGCAGCTGCTGAGCGAATCAAGGATTCGCAGGCGAGCATCGACGTGTTGATCCACAATGCCGGGGCCTTGTTGCCCGAGCGACGCGAGGCACCGGACGGGACCGAAGTAACGACACAGGTGATGGTTGCCGCACCCTTCTTGATGACCAGCCTGCTGCTCGACTCGCTGCGGGCGACAGCCCCCGGGCGAGTGGTCACGATGTCCTCGGGTGGGATGTACACCTCCGGGCTCACCGTGTCGGAGCTCCAAATGGACGACTCGTCGTACAACGGCGCACAGCAATATGCGCGTGCCAAGCGCGCCCAAGTCGTTCTCAATGAGATGTGGGCGGCGAGGGTGCCGCAGACCGAGATCGTCTTCCACGCCATGCATCCCGGCTGGGCGGACACACCGGGTGTCGACGCCGGCATCCCCGGATTCGGCAAGCTGATGGGACCGCTGCTCCGGAGCCCAAGCCAAGGTGCGGACACGATGGTCTGGCTCGCAGCGGATGCCTCGGTCGAACAGCAAAGCGGCTTGTTCTGGCACGACCGGGCAGTCCGGTCGACTCACAAGTTCAAATCGACCGAGCGCGCCGACACCGCTGCTCGCCGAGAGGCATTGTGGGCGTGGTGCGAGCAGCACACCGGGGTGTCTCCGGAACTCTGAGCGCCGAGCGCGAAAACTCGCGGGCCGATGGGCTTGCGAACACCTGTTCGATCTGGAAGGCTTGCCTGATGGGTCGGACGTCGAAGGATCTCGAAGCAACCGTGGAGCGAGTGGAGCGTCTCCGGCTGAGATATGACCAACTCCGGCGGAGACTCATGCGGACCATCGGTACCGATGACCTCGAACGGCTCGACACCTCCATTGCCCGGCGTCGAGCGAGGATTCGTCACCTCGACGCTCAGATCGAAGCGCTCGAATCCGACCGTGAGCGGCTTCGAGGCGAGCTGATCGGCTGTCTCCACGGCGCCGAGGCGCTCCTCGTCGATCTCGTGGATCAGCTCGAGACCCTCGACGGCCCCGCGTGGAGCCCGACACCGATCGTCGGCTACTCCGTGTTCGCCGTCACGGATGGGAGAGTCACCGACGGCGACCACCTCTGGCAGGAATCCTTGCTACGGCCGCAATGCCCCGGCGGTCTCGAGGACCAGCCGCACGAAGACGCCTCCTGTCGGAACGAGGCGTGCGGTGTGCTGGCCTGGAAGACCCTCGACCGATTGCCGGATCCTGCGGGCGGTGATCTCGCCGCCGTCGTCGCCGTGTCGTTGAGCGGAAGGATCGTCGAACACACCAACGGCTACCGAGGCGAGACCGGCCGGGTGGCCGCCATGTTGGCGTTCGACGAGGATCGCTGGTTCCGCACGCGCAACCGCGAACAGATC
>JAHEIN010000278.1 GCA_024639335.1 bacterium
GAGATCTCTTCGACACACGCCTGGCCGACGTCGGCGATCCACACCTCGCCGGACGCCGGGTCGATCGAGAAGCGGTACGGGTTGCGGATGCCCGACGCGAACACCCACGGATGACCGTCGATACCGTCGAGGTGAGGGTTGCCGGGCGCACCGTTCACTTCGAGGTCGGGACCGAGCTCGAGCCGGAGCATCGAACCCAACGGAGTGGACGGATCCTGGGAGTTCTGGTACTTGTCCCCCTGTCCCCCGCCATCACCGAAGGACGCCCACAACAGTCCGTCGCCGTCGAACGCGATCGTTCCACCGTTGTGCTGTGATGACGGCTGTTCGACGGTGAGCACATCGACACGACCGGTCACCGTCGGCTTCCCATCGACCAGGGGCTGGGCGACGACCTTCGACTCCCACTTCGTGGTGTAGTTGATCAAAAGGTGCGACCGATCCGGTGTGATCGCAAGCCCGACCAACCCCTGATCCTGTTCGGTGGCCGTGGATTCCGTCAGGTCGATCACGGGCGTCGCCTCGTTGCTGACGAGATCCCAATGGAGCACCAGACCGTCCCGTTGACCGATGAACGCCGAGTCCTCGTCGTAGAACTCGAGCGTGGTCGGAGCGTCCAGACCCTCCAACACCACCTCGGCGGCGAACCCCAGATCGCGCTCATCCCACGCGGTCCGCTCGTGATCCTCGCATCCGGCGTTGGCCCGAATGAAGCCTGGGCGTTCCGTGCCGGGGGTCCCGGCCATCGGGTCAGGCTTCGTCTCGATGTAGGGGGCTTCGGCATCGCCGGACCCCGACAACGCGAGCGCGCCGAACACGAGAGCGGCCATCGCCACCGCCACTCCGGACACGAACAGTGAGAGTTTCACTCGACCCACGGGCTCAAAGGTAGAACGGAAGCTCGGAAACCCGGCATCGAAGGGCCGGCCAGACCATCGCCTCCCGGGCCGACCTGAGCGCCGATCCGATCGCGCGTGGTTGAACGGTCCATGCGAACACATCTCTCCTTCCCCGCGCCGGGATTCGACGCCATCTGCGTGGCGGCGGCACCCTCCGTACGGTTCCCCGAGCGGCGCCCTGAGGCGGCGGCCGTCGGAACCGCTATCGCCGTTGCGGTGGCACTGCTCTTGTCGATCGGGGGACTGTTGACAGTGCCCTCGCTGTTGCCGATCGCCGGCGCACTGTTCGAGTCCGTGGTTGTGGGCTCATCGGCCTGGTCGTCGTCTCGGCGGGCTCTTCGACACCGGCCGCAGAGAGCGCGCGTAGCCTCACGAGAGTGAGTGTCCCCCCATCTGATGCCGTCACCACCGTCTCAGCGGCGGTCCGCGCCGAGATGGAGAAGATCAAGGGCTCTCGGTTCATCTGCGACCTCGCGCCGGCCCGAGACGTCGGTAACGCAATCGCATTCGTCGACCAGATCCGCCGGGCGGAGCCAGGAGCCACTCACCACTGCTGGGCGTTCCGCCTCGACTCGGGGGAATCACGCTCCTCGGACGATGGCGAGCCCAGGGGTACCGCCGGGCCGCCGATCCTCCGGCGTCTGGAAGCTGCCGATCTCGTCGCGGTCGTCGCTGTGGTCACCCGCTACTACGGAGGGACGAAACTCGGCACAGGGGGCTTGATCCGGGCATACGGGTCCGCCACGGCCGCAGCCATCGACGCTGCCGAAACGCTCCCCCGACGCCGCATGGTCGACTTCCTGCTGGACCATCCCTACGAGTTGTCGGGCGCCATCGCCAGAGTTCTTGCTGCCACCCAGGCGGAAGTGGTCACTTCGCGCTTCGACGCATCCGTCTCGATCGAGGTGGCAGTACCCCTGGAATCCGCAAACGTCTTCCTCGAAGCAGTACGGGAAGCGACCGCCGGCGAGGTCACCGCAAGACGCGCCGACGCGCTTCCTCGGGACAACCACCTGCCGTAGAGCTTGCGAGGACGGGAACTCCCAGCACCGAGACGAGCGTCGGTATCCCCACCACCGTCTCTACACTTGCTCACGGTCGTTCCGTGTCAGGAGTTCAACGTGACCGAGGTCAGGCGAGTCCGCCGCATCATCCGAAAGATCGACGCCTGGACCGTGTTCAAGGTGTCATCGATCTTCTGGGCCGTTGCCGCGCTCGGCCTGGTCCTCGGCTTGATCATGTTCTGGTCCGTGGTGCAGGCTTCCGGTATCCCGGACCGCATCACCGACTTCCTCGTGACCATCACCCTCGTCGAAGAAGGCACCGACCCCTTCGGTGACGACGACGCCTTCTTCCGGCTCGCGTTGTTCGGCTCGATCGCCTGGGCGATCCTCGGCTGCGGGCTCACCACACTGGGAGCCGTCATGTACAACCTGATCTCCGACGTGGTGGGGGGCGTTGAGATCGTCGTGCTGGAAGAGACGCTGCAGCCGACCCTCGCCGCCACCGCACCTGCACAAGCGTCGCCCGGCTACAACACCACCGACATCACCGAGCTCCCAACCCAGGAGAACCCCGTCACGACCCGTCGGTGACGGCCTCGGCGAC
>JAHEIN010000113.1 GCA_024639335.1 bacterium
GAGGGTGCCGGTGGTGGACGGTCCTGGCACCTGATCCTCACAGGCGGGCATGGCCGGATGATTGGGGTTGACCGTGACGGCCGGTGATCCTTTGTACCGGTGGAAGAAGGTGGCGATCTCGCCACGGGTGACCGTCTTGTCAGGTGAGAACGTCGACGCCGTTGTCCCGGTGGTGATCTGTTGTTGGACCATCCACCCGACCGGCGTGACCTGCCACGCGGTGGTCACGTCACCGAACTGGCTGGCTGGTGGAGCGTCTGGCGATCCGGCCAGCCGATGCAACAGCGCCGCGATTTCGCCCCTCGTCACCAGTCCGTCTGGCGTGTAGGTGGTAGGGGTGGTGCCGGTGGTGATACCGGTGGCCGCCATCCACGAGATCGGGTCTTGTTGCTAGACGGCGACCACATCGGTGAACGGGTGGGCGGGTGATCCGGTCGGGGAGCCTTCCATCCGCCACATGAAGGCGCGGCCTGGCCCCGGTTGACCACGTCGGCGGGGGAGAAACAGGTGGGGCTGGTGCCGGTGGTGATGTCGTTGTCGACCATCCACTGCACCGGTGCGGTGTAGAACTGGCCCGCATCGACGTCACCGAACCCGGCCACTCCACCGGCCGGGGACGGCATGGCCAGCAAACCGGCAACAAGAGCGAATACCGCAAGGATTGAGGAACGAGAACGCATGACAACCTCCCTCTCCGAAGGTCACCCCACCTCGTCTCTCGTCCGAGACCCACCCAACTACCCCTGACATACGACAGTCTGACCATGCAAACAAGGGCCAAACGGCTCCCCACTGCCGAACGCTCAGGCCAGAGCTTGGTCGAGCGCCTTGAGGCTCAAATGGGGGCGACCTGGGTCTGGAGTGCGGCGATATCTGCGATTTCCCACGCCTCGGCGATCTTGCCGTCGCGTAGGTGTGTAATGACGGCCTGGTCGATCTCGAAGCTGCGGCCGGAGGCGTTGACCCCCGCAAAGCTCTGCATCAGCGTGCCAGTGACCACCACCCGAGCCATTTCCACGTTGCCGTCGACGACGACCTCTTGAACTTCATGGCGAAGGTCCGGCATCGCAGCGATGGCCTGTGCCCACACTGCCTTCTCATCTTCCACGCTGTTGGTCGAAAGACCACCTGGGGCATGGACGATCACATTCGAGTGCAGCAGTTTGTCGAACAAGTCCAAGTCTCCGGCGTCACCGGCCGCCAACCAATGGAACACCACCGTCTCATGGGGATCGATCACGTTCCTGAGTGTGACACAACCCTGTCGCGGTCACAAGGTGATGTCGGCGGGGGTCCTCGGCGGATGGCTGTGTCTGCCGGGATAGCTGCGACCCAAACCTCAGAGTTGGCGATTCATATCTCAGTGGTCCACAACGATGTTCTCGCATCCCCTGCTTCATACCTTGGCCGTAGGCAATTGAGTCCACGAGGGACTCATCTGGAGGGAATGATGGACAGGTCACAGTCGGCGCCCGTGGCGCCACAGACTCAGCTAGGAAGGACGATGACGGGGCGACTAGTCGTGATGGGAGCGATCTTGGTGGCGGTGGTCGCGTTTGGCGCGTCAGCCGCATTTGGATCGGCGGACCGCTCGACGGTAGGGGTGGATTGGCACACACAACAAGCGTCGCTGGGTATCGAGAGACCGGTGGCAACCCCGACTCGCGATGCGAACGGAACGTCGTACCGACGAGAGACCGACTTCCTCACAGCGAGTAGTGCCCAAACGCTGCGGGTCGTTGTGGTCGGCAATCCAGCGACATGCGATCCGTCGCCGTGCACCGCACCTGACATCATTCGGAACCCCGCAACCGATTTGCGGGTCTTGTTCGGATCGGGATTGGTGGCGAGCGGATCTGGAAAGGCCACGCTCGTTCTTGGACCCCGGCACTTCGGTGTCGTGTTCGTGCCCGAGTTCGTCGGAGCTTCCGGCGGAGACCTGGCGGCGATCGAGTCGTCGCCGCTGGTGATCGGTCCTAGGCACACCGACGGCGTCGTTAGCGTGCCGGTCTATGTCGGGCACGCCGACGGTGTGTTCCCCGAGAACACACGCTGATCGATCGTTTGCCGAAGACGGGGGTGGGGCCGGGCACTCCACCCCCGTTCGTTCGCGCTCGTTGGAAGCGTAGGCTCCGGCTCGTGCTGCTTGAGAGGGAAGAAGAGCTGGGGGTGATGGCCGATCTGCTGGCCGGGGTCGGGTCGTCGGGGGGAAGGGTCGTCCTGGTTCGGGGTGAGGCCGGTATTGGCAAGAGTGCTCTGGTCAGGGATGTTGTTGAGAAACATCGGGCTGAATCGTTCGTGCTCTTCGGGTCTTGTGACGATCTGTTGACTCCGCAACCGCTTGGTGCGTTCTGGGAGATGGCTCGGGGGGAAACGACGCTTTCTCAGCCTTTGGAGAACGGCGATCGGAGAGCTGTGATGGGGATCCTGCTGGACCTTTTGTCACGAGGCCTCCGCTCGACGGTCCTGGTAATCGAGGACACGCAATGGGCGGATGAGGCAACTCTGGACGTGATCAAGTATCTGGGCCGACGAATCGCTCGAACCAGCGGACTGCTTCTTCTCACATACCGCGACGGTGAGGTCGACTACGACCATCCGCTGAGACAGGTAATCGGAGAGCTTCCCCCAGAGGTCCTGGTGAGGATTCATCTCGACGGTCTCTCTCGTCACGCCATCGCAGACCTTGCCGGCACTGCTGACCGCGACATTGAAGAGATCCTGGCCCTCACCAACGGGAACCCGCTCTTTGTCACCGAAGTGCTGGCGTCGGGAGTCGAGAACGTACCGACCTCGATACAAGACTCTGTTCTCGCCCGTGCGGCCAAACTCTCTCCTGAAGCCAGGCAGGTGCTCGATCTCGCCTCGGTGATTCCCGGAGAAGCTGAACTATCCCTCATCATGAGCATCCTCAGCCCGGCTCGGGAACAATTGACCGAATGTTCCCGTCAGGGTCTGCTGCAGGTGGGGGAAGATGGCGTGTCCTTTCATCATGAACTGACACGCCGGTCCATTGAGTCGGTCTTGTTCCCTCTGGATCGTCGTCGCCTCAACCAGCTTGTCCTGACCGACCTCGCCGGAAGGGCCGACCCAGCGCGACTTGTCCATCACGCCCATGAAGCCGAAGATGTCGACTCCATCATCGAATACGGACCAAGAGCAGCTCGAGCAGCGATGGCCATCGAGAGCCATCGGGAGGCCGCAGCCCACTTCCGGTTTCTCGAGCCCTATCTGGATCGCTTCAGCGACAACGAGCGAGCTGCGATCGTCGACGATTGGGCTCGTACCGAGTACTACCTCATCAGCAGTGAGTCGGCCGACATTCTGGCCCGCGCAATAGCTCTCTACCGTTCCACGGGCAACGATGTTGGCTTGGCATCGGCCTTGACATTCGCAGTGCGGGTCAACGAGATAAACGGACGGCCCGGGCCGGCTGAGGCAGCTTCACAGGAGGCCATCACCATCCTCGAGTCACACCCGGTCAGTGCGGCCCTCGCGGTAGCCGTGAGCCAGCGTGCCTGGCTCATGAAGATGAGGGGTGATGGGTCAAGAGCGGTCGAGATTGCGGAGCGGGCCATAGAGTTGGCCGAGGAAACCGGTGACGAGCCGAGCTTGATCAACGCCCTCATCACGAAGGGACACGTTGCGTTCCGATCGGGTGATCCCGCCGGTCTTCGCGTGCTGGAGGAAGCCCGATCGCGCGCTGAGCGGGCCGGCGTTCCGTTCGAGGAAACCCTGGCAATGCTCAATATGGCGGAAGTAGCCGCGGAGCATCGTGACCTCGAGCGGGCGGGCGAATTGTCTCAACAAGCGCGGGACGCCGCCGCTCGCCATGAGATTCGGATAAACGAGGAGGCCGCCAGCGCCCATTATGCGAAGGTCCTCGATTGGAAGGGTGAATGGGCGGCGGCCGAGGACACCGCATTGGAGGCGGCAAGCGCCCATCATTCGAGGGTCCTGGATTCGCAGCCTGAGCAGGCAACGGGAGAGAGCTCGGCAAACGAGGCCCCCGGGTATGTCCTCTTCTACAGCCAGCTTGTGGCGGAGCAAGTGCTGGGAACGCTGCAAGCCCGCCAAGGTCGTCCAGCTGCGCTATCCACCCTCACCGGCATCTGGAGGCGGGCCGATGCGGGCAACGAAATGCAAGTCCTCCTCCCCTCCGCGGCCGGACTCGCCGAGTACAAGTGGCTGAACGGGGAGCACGATCCGGTGCTGGCCGCCCGATTCCGAGAAGTGCTCGACGACACGAGACGGCTGACGTTTCCCTGGTCCGCAGGTTGGCTCGCCTATTGGCTCTGGATGCTGGGAGAACTGTCCGATGCTCCTGAGGGGATCGCCGAGCCGTATCGACTTGTCATTGAAGGTAGGCCCATCGAGGCGGCCACCATTTGGGACACAAAAGGTATGCCTTATGAGCGGGGCCTGGCCCTCATGCACGGCGACGACAAGGCCCGCCTCGAAGCGCTCGAGGTGTTCGAGACATTGGGAGCGACCGCCGTCGCCGTCAAACTCAGAAGAGCCCTGAGAGCTGAAGGTGTTGCCGTGCCGCGGGGTAGGGGTCGACAAACCAGGCGCCACGCCGCCGGTCTCACCGCCAGACAGGCCGAAGTCCTCGAACTCCTGGTTGAAGGACTGTCAAACACCGAGATCGCCGACCGGCTCTTTGTGTCACCGCGAACGGTCGAGACCCACGTTTCTGCAGTGCTCACGAAGCTGGACTGCTCGACACGGAAAGAAGCTGCAGTTCGAGCCCGAGCAGAAGGCCTCATCTCTGTGAACGACGGTCACCCTCGCGCATGACTCGCTTGCGGGCCCGCCAGGTGGGGGAGAACACTCTCCCCGATCAGTTGGATTGCCTCGATGTCATCAGCCCTTGGAATGGAATACGTCATGTACTCCGAACCTGCGTCGGCATATTCCTGAAGCTGTGATCTCACGACATCAGGCGTGCCAACGATGCCCTCGAAGCCGGGGTGCCGTTCCTTCTCGGCAGCGAGGCCTGCCTCATCGGCTGCGATGAGGATGCCGCCAGCATGATTACCGAGGGTGATCTCATCAAGAGGCCGGCCAACGCTCTCGCAGTGCCGTCGTATCACATCGAATTTGTGGGCCACCGCTGCCGGATCACCAAACACGTTGCAGAGGTCAGCGTATTGGGCGACCAGCTTGAGGGTGACCCGCTCACCACTGCCACCGATCATGATGGGCGGCCGCGGTTTCTGCACATGAAGTGGTCCGGCATCCAAACGGAGTCCAATCCAGCTTGCTCACCGGCCTGGACGACTGCGAGCAACGTATCGAAGTGGTTGCCGTACCTGCTTGGCGAGTGCGGCCATAGGTGGAGACCTAGTTTCATGTGAACTCTCCTCTGGAATTCCCTCGAGTGCTCAGAGTTGGGCGGCCAGGAAGTCGGTTGTGCGCTCGACGGCAGCATCGTCGACGGCCGCCAGGCTGGCCATCAGATCAGTCACGCCCATGGCCTCCAGACGATCCAGGAAACGCCTCAAGGCCGTCTCATCTCCAACCGCTGCAATATCGGCCACCTTCGCTGCGCCTTCCAGGTCGAGCATCCGGCTGTAGGTCGGCACTTCCCCGTAGCCACCGTATTGCTCTTGGATGGCGGCGCGAGCCGCGTCCACGTCGTTGACCAGCGCCATCGGGATGCCCCCGGCAACGATGCGCGGCGGCGGGTTTCCTGCGGCCTCAGCGGCCGAGCGAATTCGAGGGATGACGTGGTTCTCCAACGTCTGCAGACCGGTCATGTAGGTGACTGTGCCGTCTGTCAGTTCACCTGCGAGCTTCAGCATCCGTGGACCCAACGCAGCCGAGAGCAGTGGGACCCGCCGGGCGTCGGCGAGATGGATGTCGGCGTGGGCGCTGTAGTGATCGCCCGCGAAGTCGGCCGCTGCTCCGTTGAGCAGCGGCCGGATGATCGAGAGGTAGTCGCTCATCTTTGCCGCACCTTTCGTGTACGGCATCCCAAGCCAGTCTTCGACGATGAAGGGGTGAGAGAGGCCGATACCCAGGGTGAATCGGCCACCGGCCACCTGCTGAATCGACACCGCTTGTTCGGCCAGAGCCGCAGGGTGGTGGTAGTAGATCGGCACCACCGCCGTGCCCAGTTCGATGCGGCTCGTCTCATGAGCAGCCAGCGTCATGGCAGTGAGCGCTTCCAAACCGTACCCAAAGAAGCTCGCGACCCAGACACTGTCGAAGCCTCGCTCCTCCAGGTCCTTGGCTTCGCCAACGACCTCGTCCGCCGTCCCACCTTCGACCATCACACCGATACGCATACGTTCTCCATACTCGTTGGCCTCGATCGCCATACCGCTCATGACCGGGGCCACCAGCCGAGAAGGTCGTCGCCTCGTCCTACACGCAGTGTGCTTTCTCGATGCGTGTCACCGTACGTGATGACAGGGTGGGTCGCGTGACAGCCGGATCGTTCGCCCCCGCTCCAACGGGCGACCTTAGGTGGCTGCCGGCCCGCTCTAGATGTACCGGTGCGCGGTTGCGTCGCACAGGGACCCCGCCGAGGCAGAGGTCCCTGGTTGATGCCTCAGCCGCCTTGGCCGGCGACGAATTCCCCGACCTTGGCAAGTTCGGCCTCGAACTGCTCGTGATCCTGGCGCATGCCGTTCAAGTAGGTGCTCCAGCCTGTCGTGTGCTTGGCGAAGTGCACGGCTTCCTGGATCTCCTCGTCGGTCGCGCCGTTCATCTTTGCTGCCGCAGTGTGGAAGAGCGTGCAATACCTGCACTGTGTGAAGGAATGCACCGCCAGCCCGATGAGTTGCTTGTACTTGCCGGGGATGAGTGTCTCCCCGAACTCGAACCGCTTGAACAGATCCCACTCTTGAGCGAGCACCTCGTCTGGCACTTCGCTGAAGAAGCTCGGGACCAGGCCCAGCGTTGCTTTGATGTCGGCCTCGACCTCGGAACGCGAACGCATGGTCATGTCCTCTCTTCCCGTTGTTGTGAGCCCTTCATGGACTCAATCTCGTAGACCGAAGGTAAGGCACCAAGGGTGAGAGAGCATCGAAGTGGACCACTGAGATATGGATCACCAACCCGTAGATTTGGGTGGCAGGCTCGTTGTCTACTCACCGGTCGAGCAGACGCTCCGCTGGACGCACAAGCCAGCCCCACCGACGCGGCGCAGGCGGTCGAAGCGTTCCATGACCGTGTCGTACTCTGACCATGGTTCAAGTCGGTTCAGACGAGCCTTTGGAACCTCCCGTCGAGTCGATTCGCGCATCACCAACTCTCCGAGACCGCGGCTTGGCCGTCGCCACCAGGCGACCGCCAATCCGGCGGTGAGCTACAGCGTTGCGGAGTTCTCGGGTCTCCACAGTGGCAGGGCGAGTTCTTGGAGATTGTGGAGATAGAAGCCGACCCATGACATGGACAGCGCTACGGCCATCCAAGCCGGCTGGGTTCTCATCTGATGCCATGTCCCTTGACTTCGCCGCAGGCTGCGCCATACGATTACTGCACCTTGCAGTATCTCGGTGCTCCAAGGCGCACACAACCCCGACAGGAGAAAGACCGATGGAGATCGCCAATCACATCGAAGCGATCGGTCGGGAGGGAGAGCGGCTTGCCGTGGCCGCCTCGAGTGCAGGGCTCGATGCCCCGATCCGCTGGTGCCCGGGTTGGGACATGCGCGAACTGCTCCGTCACCTGAGCGAGATCCATCTCTGGGCGGCGTCCCACGTCGCCCGGCGCGCCGTGCGAGAGGGCGTCCCGGAACTGGCCGACCTCGAGGCCTCCTGGCCCGACCTCGCCATCTTCTGGCCCGACGACGACGACCTCATCGACCACTACCGTGCGACCAACGAGAATCTCGTCCGCGAACTCGAAGCGGCACCGTCCGATCTCGCCACCTGGACTTTCCTCCCCGCACCGTCGCCCCGCCAGATGTGGGCTCGCCGCCAAGCACACGAAACGTCGATCCATCGCATCGACGCCGAATCGGCGACAGCGTCGATGGGCGGGTTCGAACCGGCGTTCGCCTCCGACGGCATCGATGAGGTCCTCACCGCCATGGCCCCCCGGATCAACGAGCTCCCACTCGAGTCCCCGGTGACGATGGCGATCCACCCAACAGACGTCGGCGAACGGTGGCTCGTCGCCCTGGGCCCGGACGGAATCGAGACCATTCGTGGCGACGGCCCCGCCGACCTCACCCTCACCGGACGTGCATCCGACTTGTACCTCGCCGTCTGGAATCGCGGAGACGACACGGCGATCCACCTGAAAGGCGATCGCTCCGTCCTGGATACCTGGCGGGCCCGCCACCGCTCCCGATGGCCGCGCACCCGCGACGAGGACGATGCGAGGGCACAGGCCGCCCGATGAAGTGCATGGCCGGCCGCTTCAACCGCGCCGCCATGCTCGCGTTGATGCACGGCCTGCGCCCGACAGAGAGCCGTGCAGGCCGCGCTGAGTAGCTTCGGGAATGCAGGGGAAGGCGAGAGAGGAACGCATGACCTATTCGTTGTTCGAGGATGTGGCGGCAGAGATCGACATACCGGAGGACGGGACGCTGAGCCGGGTGCTCGCCAAAGACGGTCCGATCCGGCTCGTCGCATTCGCGTTCGATGCCGGTCAGGAACTCACCGAGCACACCGCCTCGGTCCCCGTCGTCGTGCAGGTGGTTTCAGGGTCACTGACGGTGGAGGTGGCGGGGGAGCGGCACCGACTCACTCCCCGTTCGTGGATGCTCTTGGGCCCCGGGGAACCGCATTCGGTCTACGCCGACGAGCCCAGCAAGATGCTGCTCACGATGATCCGGAGCGAGTGAGAGAGCTCTGGTGAGTAGCGTGAGCCGAAATGACTGACACCTTGATCTCGTATGATCCACGGACCGGTTTGCCGGTCGGAGAGGTCTTGATGACCGATCCTGGAGATGTCGCGAGAGTGGTCGAGCGGTCCCGGACGGCCTTCACCGAGTGGCGCCGACTGAGTCACGCCGAGCGTCGTGCACATCTGAAGCGCTTCAAGCGGGCCGTGCTCGATGAGGGCCAGCACATTGCCGAGGTGATCCGGTCGGAGACGGGAAAGCCGCTCGAGGTGGCGTACGCCACCGACGTCCTGACGGCGCTCTCGGTGCTCGACTTCTATCTTCGCAACGCCGAAAAGATCCTGCGGCCCCGCCGGGGCGGCTCGTGGCCATACCTCAGCACGAA
>JAHEIN010000114.1 GCA_024639335.1 bacterium
AGGAGATCGTCGAGGCACACGGCGGAACGATCTCGATCGACGAGTCCCACGGGGCTGTGGTCCTGGTCACGCTGCCCGCGGCCTGAAGTCTCATCAGGCTCTCATCTCGGCCTCGCCGAGGCCTCAGACCAGGAGCCGAGAGTGCTGGCATGATCAGATATCGAGAACTCGTCCGACCCGTCCTGTTGATCCAGACCGGGATTCTCGCCCTCAGCACCCTCGAAGCAACCGTGGTTGCAGTATCCGGCGTGGGCTCGCCGGTACCGGTGCTGCTCACTGCCGCTGCGCTGGTGTTCGTGGGATCGGCAGCCAGAACCGGCCGACTGTCCCGCCTGCTCATCTGGACAGAGCGACTCATCGTCACGACGTTCTTCGTCGACACCGTGATCTCACTGTTCACTGCCGGGGCGGTCCTCGAGCCGATGGTCTGGCTCTCGCGACTGATCGTGCCGTTCTTCGTGCTTCGCGTAGCACGAGCTGAGCGGAAAGCACGGCCCGGCACAGCAGACGAACCGGAGTACGTGGAGGTAGCCGCATGATGCAGCTCGAACGCCGGGGCATCGACGAGTACGTCATCAGCCCGATGTACACGGCCAGCGACGAGCATGGCCTCGGACTGCTGCTGGCGCTCATGTCGCTCGCTTTGAGCTGGTACGTGTTGCGCCAGCGATCGATCGGCGTACGGACCTCGATCGGGCTGTTGGCTGCCACTGGGGCCGGTCATCTCGGGCTCGCTCTGGGTCACGAACCCGACGCCCGGACGGGCGCTTTCGTGGCGTTCGGGTTCTGGGCGCTGTATGCGGCCAGACGCTGGGCGACGACGGGGACGCGCATGCGGGGCACGGTCGCCGGGCTCGTCCTGTCCGTCCTCGCCTACACCGGGACGCTGCTGTCCGGAGAGGCCCCCGATCAGGCCGGGCTCATCATGAAGGTCCTGGAAATCGGGGCGCTCGGCCTCATCCTCGGACAAGGGACAGAGACCAAGACCCAACGGTTGCGGCAATCGGCGACGGTCGTGTCGATGACGGTCGTGCTGGGGCTCGCAGGCTGGATCGGCGCCTTCGTGGGTGGAGGTCACACGCACGAGCTCGGCGAGACGCCGGGGCCCGGGCTGGCACTCCCTCGGCTCGAGCCAACCCCGCCGACGGCCGAGGAGCGTGCAGCAGCGGATCGACTCTTCGAAGAGACTGTGGCGAACATCGCACGATTCGACGACGTGGCGGTTGCGGCTGCCGAGGGGTATGACGTGGCGTCGATGGGCCGGCTGGGAGGCCATGCCGACAACCCGGCCTACACCGACGACGGGCGGATCCTGGATCCCACGCGACCCGAGACCCTCGTCTATCACCCCGGACCGGACGGGCCGGTGCTGTTGGGTGCGATGTATCAGACCGACGAGTCGGGTGAGCCCGGCCCGATGGTGGGTGGCTCGCTGACCGTCTGGCACGGCCACGACCACGTGTGCTTCGGCTTGCTTCCACCGGGCCTCGGATCGCTCGGTTCGCCCCTCGGGACGTGCCCGCTGGGGACCGTCACCGTTGCGTTGACCAACGAGATGATCCATGTGTGGACGGTGGACGGAGCTCCCAGTCGGTTCGGCGACCTCGACGACGAGTGGCTCGAGGAGAACATCGGGTCCTAGCCGGCCGGCGATCTGGCCGTTCGGCTCTGACCCTGCGATACAGGCGGTTCGTATGATCGGGCCAGACCGCTCGACAGGAGTTGGAGATGGACATCCCGTGGGCTGCGCTGGCGCCGATCATCGTGCTCGCTCTGGCATTCGTCGTCTACTGCTGGTTCGACATCTCACGCAACGACGTCCGGTACCTGCCGAAGTGGGCGTGGGCTCTGGTCTGCCTTCTGTCGGTGCCGTTGGGCGGGGTCGTGTACTTCCTCGGCGGCCGTGACCCAGGCGGTGGGCCTTGATCAGAACGACGGATCTGGTCAAGCGCTACGGCACCACCGAGGCCCTCAGGTACGTCGACCTGGCCGTGGACCCGGGCAGCACCTATGGCCTGGTCGGCCCCAACGGGGCGGGCAAGACGACGCTGCTCGGAATCCTCGCGGGTCTCCGCCGACCGACGTCGGGGTCCATCGAGATCGATGTAGATCGATCTCGCATCGCCGTCCTTCCGGACACGCCTCGTTTCGACCCCTGGCTGACCGGCCGCGAGGTTGCAGAGCTCGCGCAACGGCTGACGACCGGCGACGGGGATCGAGTCGAAGAGGTGCTTTCCGACGCGGGCCTCGCGGACGCGATGGATCGCACAGTTGGCGGCTACTCGCGGGGAATGCTCCAGAGGCTCGGTGTCGCGTGCACGATCGTCGGACGGCCCAGCCTGGTGCTGTTGGACGAGCCGGCCTCGTCCCTCGACCCGCTCGGCCGCCGCGAGGTGCTCGACCTCATCGGGCGACTCAAGGGCTCGGCCACAATCCTGTTCTCCAGCCACATCCTCGCCGACGTTCAGGAGGTCTGCGACACGGTGGGCATCCTCGATCATGGTGATCTGGTGTTTCAGGGCTCCGTCGACGCGCTCCTGGTCGGGCAGGCCGTTCCAAGGTATCGCGTCCGAGTCCGGCCACCCTCGGATGCGGTTGCCGATGCGCTCGAGCAACATGACTGGGTCCACGCCGTCGAACAGAACGGTGCAGACGAGCTTCGGGTGACCGTGTCGTCCCTGGACGACGCCGAGTCGAAGCTGGCCGGGGCGCTCGCCGGCGCCGGAGCCAAGGTCATCTCGATCGGGCCCGAGGCCGTGACACTGGAACAGGCGTTCCTGGAGGTCACGAGGTGAGCCTCTGGCGATTGGAGTGGATGCGGCTGACACGCACCAAGCGATGGATTGCGCTGGTCGGCGTCTACCTCTTCTTCGGGCTGCTCGGCCCGCTGACCGCCAGGTACCTGGGTGAGATCCTCGACCTCGCCGGCGGCGATCTGGAAGGGGCGACGATCGAACTCCCACCCCCGGTGCCGGCCGATGGGATGGCCCAGTACGTAGGCAACGCACTTCAGATTGGAACGCTGGTCGCGGTCGTCGTCGCTGCCGGGGCATTGGCATTCGATGCCATCCCCGAGATGGGCATCTTTCTGCGAACCCGTGTGTCGGACATGCGCACCGTTCTCACGCCCCGGTTCACCGTCACGGTCACAGCAGTCGTCGGGTCGTTCGTCTTGGGCGGGCTCGCCGCCTGGTACGAGACGTGGGCGCTCATCGGCGGTCTCGGCGCCGGTGACGTCGTGGCCGGTCTCCTACTCAGTTCGCTGTTCCTGGTGTTCGTGGTTGCCCTCGTCGCCGCAGTTGCCGGTCGGGCCACATCGGTGCTGGGCACCGTGATGATCTCGATCCTCGTGCTGCTGGTCATGCCGATCTTCGGGTTCGCCGACGCCATCGGCCGCTGGCTTCCGTCACACCTCGGTGGAGCCCTGGCGGCGATACCCGCAGGCACAGAATCGCTCAGTGACTACCTGCCCGCCACTGCCGTGACCATCATCGCAACGGTGGCCCTGCTGGTCCTGGCCGTGCGCTTCGCCGCCTCCCGCGAGCTCTGAGCCGACTCGACCGCACTCACCACGAGTCGGCCGTGAGGTGGTCATGTCGGAGGTCGTTGTGCCGCGAGCCCTCACGCCGAAGCGTGGCCCGGAGCGCGCCGATACGGACGTGCCTCAACGCTGCACCGAGCGTATGTAGTCGCGGTACCACCCGTAGCTGGCCTTGGGGATCCGCTCGAGTGTCTCGTAGTCGACCCTGGCCAGTCCGAAGCGCTTCGAGTATCCGAACCCCCACTCGAAGTTGTCCATGAGCGACCAGACGAAATAGCCCTTCACCCCGACTCCTCGGTCGATGGCCTCGGCGACGGCGTCGAAGTGGCGATCGAGGTAGGAGATCCGGGCCTGATCGTCGACATACCCTCGCTCATCCGGCTCGTCGGGGTAGGCGGCACCGCTCTCGGTGATGTAGATCTGTTCGTAGCCGTAGTCGCGTAGCCGTTCGAGGAGAGGGACGATGCCCTGTGGTGCGACCACCCAGCCCATCTCGGTGTACTCGGCTGGAGCCGGGACGACCTCGGTCCGCTCCGTCTCGGATATCAGGTCGGATCGGATGATGCGGATGGCGTAGTAGTTGAGCCCGACGTGATCGATTGGGGCGGCGATGACATCGAGATCTCCCTCGCGGACCACCGCCATGTCCCAGCCGTAGTCTGCGACAGCCTCTTCCGGGTAGCCCCGACCGGACACCGGATCGAGGAACCAGCGGCCGAACTTCTCGTCCTCGAGATCGGCGGCTGCATGATCTGCGGGATGCGCCGACGCCGGCTGCATGAAATCCATGTTGAGGACGATCCCCACGTCGCAGCCGGCGTCTTGGATGCGGGGCACGGCCAGCCCGTGGGCGAGCAGCAGATGGTGGGCAGCGGTGAGCCCGTTCTCCGTCCCGGTCAGACCGGGCGCGTGGTGCCCGGCGCTGTAGCCGAGGAGTGCGGAACACCATGGCTCGTTGAGCGTCATCCAGCGCTCGACCCGATCACCGAGCCGGTCGACAACAGCCTGGGAGTAGTCGGCAAATGCCTCTGCGGTGTTTCGATTCAGCCAGCCGCCCTCTTCCTCGAGGGGCTGCGGCAGGTCCCAGTGATAGAGGGTCGGATAGGGAGTGATGCCTGCATCGAGCAGCCCGTCGACCAATCGGTCGTAGAAGTCGAGACCAGCCTGATTCAACTCTCCCACTCCGTCAGGCATGACCCTCGGCCAGGCGATGGAAAACCGGTAGGCGTCGACGCCGAGCTCGTTGATCAGCTCGATGTCTTCGCGCCAGCGGTGGTAGTGGTCGCATGCGACGTCACCGGTCTCGCCGGTCAGGATCTTGCCGGGAGTCTGCGAGAACCGATCCCAGATGGACTCGCCCCGCCCGTCCTCGTCGACCGCCCCCTCGATCTGATACGACGCGGTCGCGACTCCCCAGACGAAGTCATCGGGGAACGCGCTCATGTGGACTGCCTGATGAGCATGGCGGCATCGTATCCGGCGGCGAAGGTCGGGACCCTCATAGGCTCTGTCGCCATGTATCTCGAGCCAACTCAGGACAGTGGCCGCGCTCTTGTCGAGCGCAGCATCAGCGGACCGGTGACGATGCTGAATCTGCTTCGATTCCGCGAGGTCGCCGACTACTCATCTCATCCCGAGCTCGTGCCCACAGCGCCGATCAGCGGACGAGCAGCCTACGAGCGGTACGTCGCAGAGGCCGCTCCCCACGTCGAAGCGGCCGGAACCGAAGTGACGTTTCTCGGCGACGGCGGTCCCTATCTGATCGGACCTCCCGGCGACATTTGGGATCTGGTCATGTTGGTGCGCCACCGCAGCGTCGAGGAGTTCTTTGCGATGGCTCAGAACGAGGCGTATCTCGCAGTGCTCGGGCATCGCGCCGCCGCACTCGAGGACTCCCGCCTCCTCCCGATCGTCGAGCGGCCACGGACCAGACCGATGACCGACAACTGACGACCGGCAACGCCGAGGCGAGCGCCGGCGAGACAGGCTCAGTCGCGAAAGTTGGAGAACTGGACGGGGTAATCGAGGTTCATCTGCTTCACCGCGGAGATCACCTCTTGGAGATCGTCACGCTTCTTTCCCGAGACCCGGAGCTGGTCGCCTTGGATCTGGACCTGCACCTTCATCTTCAGGTCCCGGATCTCCTTGGACAGCCGCTTGGCCGCCTCGGACTCGATGCCCTGATTCAGGGTGAACACTGCCTTCGAGCGTGCCCCTCCCACCGGCTTGATCTCGCCTCCGGAGACCGCCTTCACGTCGACGTTCCGTCGCACGAGGCGGGTCTTGAGGACCTCGACGGCAGCTTCCACCCGCCCTGGCGAGTCGGATTCGATCGAGATCTCGTCGTCGGAGAACTTGATTTCCGTGTCGGTGCCTCTGAAGTCGTAGCGATTCCCCACCTCACGCATCGCCTGGTCGACCGCGTTGGTGACTTCCTGACGATCCACTTCCGACACGATGTCGAAGGTCGGCATCCGTTCCTCCTCGCTTGCGGCTCAACCAAGGGTTGGGGACCGCGGATACGACGCTTTCCAGGTCACACTATCGCGATGGCCACGAGGTGCCGGTGCCCTGGTCCCGGGTCACCGCGGTCCAGCGATTGATCGTGAGTACTTCGCACGACGCCATGCCCACTGCGTCATCCCCGAGCCAGGCGTGCGTCTCGAATCGGGCAGACTCGCCAGGGTCGAGGTCACGGATCCAGGTGTTCTGATCTGCGAGCCGGGTTTCGACGTCGTAGAACCCGATCACGATTTCGTAGGTGCTGACATCGCCTGCGCCGTTGCGAACCTCTCCTTCACCCGAGACCCATCCCCACTCCCCGATGGCGCACTCGACCTGACCGACCAGGTCTCGCTGTGGAGGCGCAGTGTCGGAGGGTGTGTTCGACCCGATGCCATCCACCTCCGAGCGCTCGCATGCTCCGACCATCAGGGCGATCATCAGCACGACTGCCAGACTCCTGCGCCGTTTCTCCATCATCAGTGCAACGTACGAACGGGTTGTGAGTCGAGCACGTGAGATTCATGAGCCAGGGATGAGAACTCGTGCCGGCGCTAGCGTCGAGGACCGTCCGAGAGGTGGATTCAGATGAATGTGCAGGATCAACTGGTGTTCGTGACCGGAGGTGGTAGCGGCATCGGAGAGGCGCTGTCCCGGAGGTTTGCGGACGAAGGCGCGGCGACAATCGTCGTCACCGATCTCGATGGCGACGCCGCCGAGAGAGTCGCCACTGACATCGGCGGCACCGGGCTCGGTCTGGACGTGAGTGACGAAGAAGCCGTCACGTCCACGATCGCATCGATCGAGAAGGATCACGGTCCGATCGGTCTGTTGGCCAACAACGCCGGAATCGCCACAGGTGGATCGGTGGACGTGCCCACGGCCTTGTGGCAGAAGACCTGGGACGTCAACGTGATGGCCCATGTGTATGCGATCCGCGCCGCCCTGCCGGGAATGTTGGCAAACGGATCCGGGTACATCCTCTCGACCGTATCGGCGGCCGGCCTGCTCACGAACATCGGGGCCGCGCCGTATGCCGTGACCAAGCACGCCGCCCTGGCGCTCGCGGAGTGGGTCTCGATGACCTACGGGAAGCAGGGCATCGGCGTGTCGGCGCTCTGCCCCCAGTTCGTGGACACTCCGATGCTGGACCTCTTTGGAGAGTCTGCGAGCCAGGAGTGGGTGCGCAGCATCGCCATCACCACCGACGACGTCGCCAACGCCGTGATCGAAGGTCTGGCAGCCGAGCGCTTCCTGATCCTCCCACATCCCGAGGTTGAGACGTTCTTCCAGAACAAGGCGAACGACTACGACCGCTGGCTCGGCGGGATGCGCAAGCTCAACGAACAGTTGAACAACCCGCAATTCGACTGATCATTCGAGAACGAAGACCGCCTTGCCCATCACGCTCCGGTTCTCGAACACGGCGAACGCCTCGGAGTACTGATCGAGTGTGAACCGCTGGGAGACCCTCGGATGGATGACTCCGGCATTGGCGAGTTCGGTGAGCTCGACGAAGTTCTGGAACGCCCGCTGTGGTTCCTCTGAGAGCGAACGCCCCCAGAACACGCCGACCAGCGAGGCGCCCTTGAGCAGCGCCAAGTTGATCGGGAGCTCCGGGATGTCACCGGCGGCGAACCCCACCACGAGGTGCCGGCCGTTCCAGGCGAGCGAGCGAAACGCCTGCTCGGTGAAGTCGCCGCCGACCGGGTCGTAGACGACGTCAACGCCTCGGCCCCCTGTGATCTCCTTCAGCCGGTCCCTGAGGTCCTCGGACGTGTAATCGATGAGGTGATCGGCACCCGATTCAGCGGCGAACCGGAGCTTCTCGGGTGTCGACGCGGCTGCGATGACCTCGGCCCCGAGATGTTTTCCGATCTCGATTGCGGCACTCCCGACGCCGCCTGCCGCACCGAGCACCAGCATGATCTCTCCGGGTTGGAGCCGTGCCCGCTGGATCAGTGCGTGATAGGAGGTGCCATAGGTGAGCCCGAACCCGGCTGCGGACTCGAAGTCGAGTGCGCCGGGGATGGGGATGACTCCGGTAGCCGGCACCGCCCACTTCTCGGCAAACGCCCCATACGTTGAGAGGGCGATGACACGTTGACCCACCGACAGGTGGGCGACCCCTTCACCAACCGACGAAATCACTCCTGCGGCTTCACCACCGGGCGTGAATGGGAGGTCCGGTTTGAACTGGTATTTGCCTTCGATGATCAACGTGTCCGGGAAGTTGAGTCCCGCGGCTGCGACATCGACGACGACCTCGCCGGCGTCGGGCTCGGGATTGGCGATCTCTTGGACGGACAGCCTCGATGGCGGCCCCAGCTCGCTGCAGACGATCGCCTTCATCACGGTCTCTTTCGTCGGGTCGGATGACCGTACCGCCCCGAGGGCTCCACGTGCCTCGCTTCACTCCTCGATCGAGGGCGAACTAGTCCGTCTGTGCGTTCTGCAATGGCTCTCCAGATTCGTGCCATCAGATGGCGATGGATGAAGAAGGCACCGAACCAAGGACGGCAGGTCATGGAACACGCACACAGAGGTCTCAGTTGGGACCACAAGACCGGAAAGGGCACCGCCCTGATGGCGATCGTCGCCCTCGTCGCGTCGCTGTTCATCGCCGCCGCCGGACCTGCACCCGCCACCGGCACCGTTGACCTCATCGTCCGCGAGGCCGCACCCGCCTCCGACACCGCAGAGAATCTCGTCGAGAGCCTCGGCGGCGTGGTCGGCGACCAGCTGCCGATCATCGGTGGTTTCACCGCAACGGTGGCGAAGGACAAGTTCGAGGCGCTCACCACCAACTCGAGCATCGCAAGCGCCGTTCCAAACGGATCGCTTCGCCTTGCCGGAGGCGGATGGGACGACGGAACCGGCGTTGACCCGAACCCTGCGACCTACGAGGGCAGTGTCAACCGCGTTTCGGATTCGATTCTCCAGGCCAGGGCGTACTGGAGTCGGGGCTACACCGGCACGTCTGTCGACGTTGCGTTGATCGACTCCGGTGTCGTCCCGGTCAATGGGCTCACCTGGCCGGGCAAGGTCGTCAACGGACCCGACCTCTCGTTCGAGTCACAGTCGGACGAGTTCCGGTAC